>NZ_JAYKBQ010000004.1:0-135905 GCF_035282425.1 Parvimonas sp. M20
CATTAGAAGTCCCACCTGGATTTCATTTAACACCACAAGAAGCAAGAACTGCCTATATGGAAGGTGGAGTAACCTATGATACTACAGTAGAAAGAATAAAAAGAGAATTTGATTCAAAAGTAGAAAAAGCGAAAGAAATAAATGAAAATTTTATAGAGTTGTATGAAAAGGTAAATAAAACTATTGAAGAAATGTTGGCAAATGATGCACATCTAAAAAGGGATTATGATTTATGGACGAAAGAGATGAAATAAAAACAGGAATAAAAGACTTATTAAAAGAATTTAATATGAATAATTTATCAAAATTGATTTAACTAAAAGCTGACTTTCACAGTCAGCTTTTAGTTAAAATTGATAAAAATTAGAATTAAAAAAAGCACAGACAAAACTTATTCTTTGTCTGTACTCTGACTTCGACATAAATTGTCGAAGTTTTCCTTTTTCTAATTATCTTTCAACGCTGAATTTGAAAGTTTCTTCATCTTTATCAAAAGTTAAAGAATAAGTTTTTCCTTTTTCAACTTCAAGTGAAAGTTTTGTAGGTCCCCAAGTTGTAGTTACATTTTTATGTAGAACTCCAGGTCTTGTATAACTGTAAGTAAGTTCTACATCAACAGTTCCCGGTAATGCATAAATTACAGACTTAGTTCCTTCATATGCAATTTTTGGATAAGCATTTGGACTTAAAATTCTTCCGGAAAGTGTTTTTGAAGTAATGGCGTTAAAACCTGTAGTCAAATAAATTTTAACTGCATCAGGATGCTCTGAAAGCCATTTTTCATATCCTTGTTTTCTTTTTTTCATCCAAATTACAATTCCAATAATGTAAATGATAAAAACAGCAGGAATGATATAAGCCAAGATTCCCATATTTTTTATCATTTGTGAAATACTATCCATAATATCCTCCTATATATCTATTCCGCTTTAAGCGTAATTGATTCTGATTTGTCTCCTACTATACGAAGATCTTCAATAAGTTTTTCGAATTGCTTGTGGCCTAATAATGATAAATCATAACTTTTTGTATTACCATTTGAATCAGTAACATATAAAGTTAGAATATCATTATTTTTTATTCTAGCTTTTAAGGCACATTCTTCTATTTTGTATTCATCAATTTTTTTACCTTTTACTAATGTAAGAGTGTCATCAGTAACTTTAACATATAATTTTCTGTCACTAAGTGTAAATAATAATGAAACAATGCCTACAATCGCCACAATGATTACATTATCATATATTTGAAGAAAAAAACGTAGAATAAAAGTTAAAAAGGCACAGGCAACAAATAATAATACTAATTCTTTTACAAATTGAAAAGATGTTGATTTATAAATTCTCTCATTCATGAAATCCTCCCTTTAAATTACATAATATATCTATTTTAAGTTTTTTCTAGTAAATATCATCTTACCCGCAGGAGTTTGCAATATACTTGTTACAGTTGTTTCTATTGTTTGGCCAATATAATCTTTTCCGTCTTCAACTACAATCATAGTTCCATCGGAAAGATAACCAAGACCTTGTTCAGGTTCCTTACCACGATTTATGACTTCAACAATAAGTTTTTCGCCTTGAATTACGACAGGTTTCACTGCAAGTGCAAGCTCATTTATATTAAGTATAGAAATTTTTTGAAGAGATGCAACTTTATTCAAATTATAGTCATTTGTAATAAGTTTTCCGTGATAATCTTCTGTTAGTTTTAACAATTTATGATCCACTTCTTTGATATTCTTATAATCCTTATCTACAATTTTTATCTCAACATTTTTTTCGTTTTGAAGTAAATCTAAAATATCAAGTCCTCGTCTACCTCTTTGTCTTCTGTTTGGGTCTTCAGAATCGGCGATGTATTGCAATTCTTTAACCATAAACATAGCAATAATAATTGGACCTTCTAAAAATCCAGTCTTAATTATATCGTAAATTCTTCCGTCAATTATTACAGAAGTATCTAAAATTTTAGGATAAGACTGTCCTTTTTTAATAGTTTTTTCTCTTGAAAAAATCTTAAGTTTCAAGATTTCGTCTTTTTTATCTACTGCAATTTTAATTCCAATAAATCCAAGTGCACAATATATAAAAATAGTAATGGTTGCACTTAATAAATTTCCTATAACAGGAAAATTTATATTGGAAATAGGTAAAGAGATTAAAAAAGCTATAACTAATCCAACTATAAGCCCTGCTATCGCGATAACAATATCTGAAGTTGGAGTCTTTTGTGCCTTTTTAATTACATTTTCAAAATTTTCTGTAAGTTTCTTAAAAATTACCGGAAATAATAAATAAAAAATGATACCAAAAATAATTGCACATACGGTATAAATCGAAACTACAATAGATTTACTTACCTCTAATTCTATTACTTGACCAATTCCATAGGCAGCTAAAATTCCTAAAAGTCCACCAAAAACAAAGGTCAAGTATCTTAAAACTTTAAACATACTTTCCTCCTAATGTTCCATAGAATAATCTATTATTTTGTTGATTTTGTTCTTTGAAAAACCACTAACCATAACAAATTCTGAAATTAAAATTCGTCTAGCAAGGTTTAACATAAATAATTCTTTTAAAGAAAGTTTACCTTTCCCATTTCTAACAACCAATCCCTTAAAAACATATGCTATATTGAAAATATCCGAAGACTTAAGCCTTTGTGTATTTTCCTTGTATCTTTGTACCCAATTATTAGGCATAGGGCAATCTACATCATTAAGGTAACTGTAAACTTTATCGAGGGTATCTTCATTTACAAGTTGTCTAAATTCAAACTTATCAATATCGTCCTCTTTAATAAATATATGCAAATTTTGTTCCATAGGAAGTTCAATCACATAAAATCGTTCACAATCATCGCCTAAGCACTTATTTTCTATGCTTTTAATCAATCCTGCTCCATGCATAGGATAAAAAATTTTGTCACCGACATCCATAGTAAACTCCTAAATTTTATCAACAACTACATAACTACCTCCAATATTATTATACACCAAAAGCCGAAAAAATTAAAGGATTTTTTACCGTTTTACCTATATTAAATTAAATTTAGTAAAAGGAGTAAATTTTCTTTAATTATTTTATTATTTTTTATTATCAGAATAAAGTTTTCAGTTAAATTTTGGGACTCTTTGAAGATTTTATTTTCATATTTTGATTTAAAAACTTTAGCTTTTATATTATTTTCAATTAGTCCGTCTTCCAATTCTAAAGCTATTTTGAGTTCATCTTTATTGCTTGTTATACTGTAATTATTTTGATGAAAATTTATTTCTGCTTTTTCCGTATTATAAAGTCTCGTTATCAGATAATTTTTTTGAATATAAATATTTTTTAAAATTCCTGTAAATTTTTTATTATTAATAGTCAAAATTTTATTTAAAACACTTTCCTTATATTCATAAATATAGCTTAGAATTTGCAGATCAATATAGTTATGGTAAATAAGTTTTGACAACATCTCCTTATCCTTAAGTTCTTGATACATCTTAAAAATTTTAGGCATTTCTTGTTGATTAACATGGTTATGAACATCAAAACCAAGTCTTTTTCCTAGATTTATGGCTTTTAGGCTAGGTTCATCAAGGAAAAAATTAAGTTTTTGGAATTGCCTGTAAATGTCAATATTTTGAAAATCTATTTTTGTTATATTATATTTTTCCATCTTTTTTCTTATAAATGGAAAATCAAATCTGTCGCCATTATATGAGATTACTTGTTTTGAATTTAAAAGCTCCTTTATCTTTAAAATCAAGTCTTTTTCTTCCCTTTCATTCTCTATGTAATATTGAGAATAGATTAATTCTTTTTCCTTTTTTTCACAAATACCAAACATATACATAAAGTCTTTAGTCCTACTAAGACCTGTTGTTTCTATATCAAATAAAATATAATCTTCAAAATTAGAGTCTGTTTTTTCAATATTTATAACTTTTTTCATAATAACTCCTCTCTTAAATTTTGTAAAGAAAAAAGTAGAGTCCAAAAAACTCTACTTTTTAACTACTACACGGGAAAACATGGTGCAGGAAAGAGGACTTGAACCCCCACGTCAATGACACTAGATCCTAAGTCTAGCGCGTCTGCCAGTTCCGCCATTCCTGCATATATGGGGTGGATGATGGGATTCGAACCCATGACCTTCAGAGCCACAATCTGACGCCCTAACCAGCTAGGCCACACCCACCAAACTTCACACTCATACGAATGCTTGTTTATTATATCAATTTATTAAATATTTGTCAATACTTTTTAAAAAAGTTTTTAAAGGTATTTAGATACAATTTTCATTTTTACATTTATGATTACTGTGCAGTTCTTTACTGGAATTTTTTATATAATCCAGTTCTTCTTTTGAAAGTTTTTTCTGACAATTTTTACAAAGTCCTTTAATTTCTAAATAATGTCCGGTTACAATAAATTCGGTTTTATTTTCTATGTCATCAATTAAGCTATGTATTGGACAATGATTTATCGGTATTATTTTTTTACATTTTTCACAAATTAGACTGTGAATATGTCCATTATTCAATTGAAAATATGTAGTTCCGTCTATTTCTGCAGTTCTCTTTGCAATGTTTTTTTCACAGAATTGATTTAATGCTCTATATATACTTGAGATACTATATTTTTCTCCTTTTGTTGAGATTGCATTGTAAATATCTTCTGCTGTTGTAGGAATTTCTCTTTTGTCCAATTCATTAAGGATTGCTAATCTGTTTTTTGTAATTTTTAAGTCATTTTCTTTTAAAATATTCAAAAAAACTTTTTTCATAAATACTCTCCTTTGCTTGATTTTTAACTAGAATAGGTATATAATACTGTATATGTAAATGAGTGCTATTTGCAAATATAATCACTCTTAATTAACTAAAAGGAGTGATTGTGAAAAAATCATAACTAAAATCATTTCCTTTGCCATTATTATATCACTTTTTTTGGCTTATGGCAAAGATAATATAAAAGTGATTATAGATAAATAGGATAAAATGAAAGTTACAAATTTAATTTTAAATTTATAAAGAATTTATCACAGCTTAATATATAGATGATTTATATAAAATAGACTAATTTTAGTTAAGAGAAGTAAATTAGAAACTTAGATAGAAAAATCAACTATCAAAGATTTGAAGATAGTTGAAATTACAAGATAGGAGAATGTTTTGGAAAATATTATTTCAATAAAAAATGTGTCTTTTTCTTACAGTGGGGGCGCAAATGTTTTAGAAAATCTTTCTTTTGATATTCAAGAGAAAGATTTTATAGCTATAATTGGAGCAAATGGTAGTGGAAAATCTACTTTGCTCAAATTAATTTTAAGAGAATTTAACCCATCAAGTGGAGAAATATTTATATCAAATACAAATATTAGAAATTTTAAAGAATGGAAGATTATAGGATATGTTCCACAGATAAATGCTAATAATATACCTAGTTTTCCCATAACCGCCTTGGAGATTGTAACCTTAAATCTTTATGATAAAATGGGATTTTTCAAATTTTCAAGAAAAAGTCATCTTGAACTTGCAAAAAGGGCATTATCACAAGTTAATATGCTTGAGTTTGCAAATACACCTCTGAATAAAATGAGTGGTGGACAACAACAAAGGATTATGATTGCAAAATCTTTAATAAATAGTCCTAAGATTTTACTTTTTGATGAGCCTACAACAGGAATTGACAAAGAAAGTAAAAATCAACTTTTTAAGATTTTAACTCATCTTAACAGAGTGCATGGAATTACAATTTTGCTTGTAACTCATGAACTTGAAATTATGAAAGATAATCTTACAAGGGTTGTGGAAATAAGAGATAAGAAAGTGGTGGTAAGATAATGTTTCAATTTGAATTTATGAGGAGAGCTTTTTTAGTTGGAATTATGTTATCCATTGTTATACCTTGCATTGGGGTTGTTATGGTAAATAAGAGAAATTCTATGATTGGGGAGGCATTATCTCACGTTTCTCTTGCCGGAGTTACAATTGGACTTATTTTTAGAGTAAATCCAATTATAACGGCGATAGTTTCCTGTGCGATTGCAAGTTTTTCCATTGAAATTATGAGGAGATATTTTCCAAAAAATTCGGATATATCAACAGCAATAATTATGAGTATGGGGATTGGACTTGCTGCTGTTCTTTCAGATTTCGTAAAAGGGGCAGCCAATTTCAACAGTTTTTTGTTTGGAAGTATTGTTGCCATAAGTGATTTTGAAGTTATTTTAGTTACAATGGTGTTTTTTATTGTAATTGCTGTTTTCGTTGTATTGTATAAAGCTCTGTTATATGTTTCATTTGATGAAGTTGGAGCAAGACTTGCAGGAATTAGAGTTCAAACCGTAAATATAATTTTTACATTTCTAATTTCTCTATCAATTTCAATCGCTTCAAGAACTGTTGGAGTTTTAATGGTTTCATCTCTTATGGTTATTCCTGTCGCCTGTGCTTTAAGAGTTTCAAAATCGTATTTTCAGACAGTGGTTTATTCTATTTTGTTTGGAATGTTATTTACGATTGCAGGCATTGTTATTTCGTACTACAAAGGATTAAAGCCGGGTGGAACAATGGTTTTAACAGGAATTGTTATGTTAATGACAATAGTAATTTTACAGAATTTAAGAAAGTTTTTAAAAATTTAAAGAAAATCATTTTGGTTTTCTTTTTTTGTGGTACTATTTTTATATTTTGATTTGTGGTAAAATATATTTAAGTTAAAATTAATTTATGGAGATATAATATGATTTTTGTTGAAAATAAAAATTTTGATCCGGCTTTAAATCATGCAATAGAACTTTATTTAATGGAAAATTATGATGAAGATATTTTTATGCTTTGGAGAAATAGGCCTTGTATTTTGATTGGAAGATATCAAAATATTGATTTGGAAGTCAATTTGGATTTTACAAATGCAAATAATATGGATGTAATCAGAAGATTATCCGGTGGTGGTGCAATATATTGTGATACAGAAAATATGCAATATAGTTTTATAACTAAAAAAACCGGAGATGACGTGGATTCATCTTTTAAAAAATTTGCAAAGCCAGTTGTTAATTTTCTGAAGTCTTTGGGGCTTAATGCAGAATTTACGGGAAGAAATGACATTCAGATAGACGGAGCAAAGGTCAGTGGAAATGCCCAATATCAAAATAAAGAAAAGATTTTACATCATGGTACTTTTTTATTTAAAGCAAATTTATATAATCTAAGCAATTCTTTAAAATCAAGAGATATAAAATTTAAAGGGAAAGCCGTTCAATCTGTAAGATCCAGAGTAGGATTTATAGGAGATATGATTGATATGGATGTTGAAACTTTTATGAATAAGGCTATTGCATATATAAAAGATGAATACAAAATTACCAATACTACAACTTTAAGTACGGAAGAGATGAAAAAAATTTATGAAATTAGAGATTCTCTTTTTGCAACAAAAAACTGGAATTATGGAAAGGGCTCTTTGAAAAAAAATAGAAAAGCTGAAAAATATTCTTGTGGGGTTGTAGAAATAGGTCTTGATATTGAAAACGGGAGGATTAGAGACATTTCCATTGAAGGAGATTTCTTTAGTGAATTGGGTATAGATAAATTGTGTGGTATATTAAAAGGAGTTCAATGTTCGAAAAAGTCAATTGAAGAGGCTCTTAAAGATATTGAAATTGACAGATATATCAAGTCAATGGATAAAGAAGTTTTTATTGATGATATAACTAAATTATTTTAAGAGGTGTAATATGCTGAGGAAAAAAGCAGAAATAATGAGAAAGCCTGAATGGTTAAAATTAAAAATTCAGGGAGATAAAAATACAACTGATGTTGAAAGTATGATCGAAGGGTTGAAATTACATACTGTTTGTCATGAAGCAAATTGTCCTAATAAAATGGAATGTTATTCAAGAAGGACTGCAACTTTCATGATTCTTGGAAGAAACTGTACAAGAAATTGTACTTTTTGTAACGTAACAAGACATACACCAGATCCTGTAGATTTGGATGAACCTGAAAATCTTGCTAAAGCAGTTCAAATTTTAGGATTAAAACATGCTGTAGTAACATCGGTAACAAGAGATGATTTACCAGATGAAGGGGCAAATCAATTTGCAGAAGTTGTAAGACAAGTTAGGAAGTACAATCCTGAAACTACAATAGAACTTTTAATTCCTGATATGTCAGGAAGAAAAGAATTAATGGATATAATTTATGAAACAAAACCGGATGTTTTAAACCATAATGTTGAAACAATTCCTGCATTCTATCCAAAAGTTAGACCTGCTGCAAACTTTCAAAGAAGTTTAGAGGTTTTAAAATATGCAAAAGAATGTGGACTTAAAACAAAATCAGGACTTATGGTAGGTTTTGGAGAAACTGAAGAACAAGTTGTTGAAGTTTTCAAGGCTCTTAGAGATGTAGGATGCGATATGGTAACTGTAGGACAATATTTACAGCCGACAAAATTCCACATTGCTGTTAAGGAATATGTACATCCTCAACAATTTGATAGATATAGAGATATAGCTTTTAAAATGGGATTTTTGAGAGTAAATTCAGGTCCATTGGTAAGAAGTTCATATCATGCAGAAGCGATTTAATTTTTAAAACTCATTTTTACAATTGTGAAAATGAGTTTTTTTATAAAATGTATAAAGTAATTTACTTATTTTATAGTTATTACAAGTTGTTGACAAAATTTTTTGAAAAGTATAGAATATTTTTAATATTAATAATCTATATTAAAATAATATAGAGAAAATGTTTTTTTGAAAGAAGCTCTAATAATATCATAAATCAATTATCAAGAGTTTTATTTGGATAGAAATTTTAATGTACATAAAATAATAAAATAGTAATAGAAGTTTAAAAAGTTATGTAGGTGGAGTTAGTTATGATAATAGGATTAAAAATTGAAAAAATAGAATATCTATTCAATAAAGAACTGATAAATTTACTTCTTAGTATAGGGATAAAACATTTTGAAATTCAGATAAAAAATTCTGATGTAGATAGCTATTATTTTTCAGAGAATTTTGTAACATTTATTTCGGAATTAGCAAAAAATAATAATATTAGTATTAGTTTTCATGGAACTTTAGGCATTAATTTTATTGAAAAAATTAAGAGATTAAAGATGACATCTTTTGATATATTAAGAGATTTCTTGAATTTATGTGATAAAACTTCTGCTAAATGGTTGACATTACATATTGGAGAGTGTGGATCTGGAAGAACAAAAATGACTGATAGGATTGAGTTGTTAATTGAAGATTTTAGAAAATTTTATGAAAATAATAAATTTTTGACACCTATTGGTATTGAAAATTTACCATATCAAAAAAATGGTAAGTTGTTATTGGGGGATGATTTTAGAGATATAAAAAAAATAGTGGAGGGAGTTAAAGATTTTAAATTTTTATTTGATTTAGGACACTATAATGTAGCATATTATAATGACAATTTGAATGAACTCTACAATTATATTATCGGGGTTCATATTCATGATAATAATGGAGATATAGATTCGCACAAAGAGTTAGGAACAGGAACTGTGAATTATGAATTTATTATTAGAAACATATTAAAATTAAATTCAGAAGTTCCTCTTGTAATTGAATATAGGGATTTTGATATTGATAAAATTAGAAGAACTGTTAAAAAGTTAAAAGAAATATAGAAAATTAGAAGAGAATTTTTTGTTATTATAATTATACAAGATATTCTCTTTTTTATATATTTTCTCTTATAACAGTTGTGTCATAATATTGTAAAAATAAGTTTTTTTATTCTGAAACAACAAGGTTCGCGGGCACCCACCCGATGCAAAGCATCGAGGAAGGGTGGGGTTGTTATTGTGAAACAACAAGGTTCGCGGGCACCCATCCGATGCAAAGCATCGAGGAAGGGTGGGGTTATTATTGTGAAACAACAAGGTTCCCGGGCACCCACCCGATGCAAAGCATCGAGGAAGGGTGGGGTTCTTATAAACACTATATTTATTAAGCAATTTGTGGTAAAATAAATATATATTGTGGTTACGGGGTGTTTTATGAAAGAATTTTATATGTATTCAAGTCTTGACAACAAGAAGTTGAGTTGTATTGATTTTTCTGAAAATTTAAAAAATCCGAAAATAGTTCTGCAAATTTGTCATGGAATGGCTGAACATATAAGAAGATATAAAGACTTTGCTCTATTTTTGGAAAAACAGGGAATTAGAGTTTTTGGAATGGATAATAGAGGACATGGAAAAACTTGTGAAGCTGAAGAAGAAAGAGGTCATATTGCCGACGAAGAAGGGGATATAAAACTTATTGAAGATGTTTACGACCTTAATAAATATATAAAAGAGCAATTTCCTAATAAAAAAGTTGTAATATTTGGACATAGCATGGGATCAGTTATAGTTAGAAATTTTTTAATTGAATATTCTGATTGTGTTGATGGTGCTATAATTTGTGGTACAACTGAACAATATGGAATGAAACACAGAGTTGCAATGTTATTAGCTAGAATTTTAACGAAAAGAAATGGGAATAAAAGAAGTAATTTTGTAAATAGACTTGGTTTTAAAGGATATAATTCTAGAATTAAAAATAAAAACACCGATTTTGATTGGCTTACAAGAGATGAAAAAATTGTTGATAACTATATTTTAGATAAGGATTGTGGTTTTCTTTGCACAAATACTTTTTTCTTAGATTTGATAACTTTGATAAGAGAAGCCTCTGATAAAAAGAATCTCGAAAATATAAATAAAGATTTACCTATATTCTTTATTTCTGGAAAAGCAGACCCTGTAGGAGCTTATGGAAAGGGAGTTTTAAAAGGATATAGAATGTATAAAAAAGCTGGCTTAAAAAATGTAAAAATAAAACTTTATGCACAGATGCGTCATGAAGTTTTAAATGAAATTGATAAAGATAAAGTTTATCTTGATATCTATAAATTTTTAGAGAGCATATACGAAGAAAATTAAAGCTAAATTTATGGGGGAGTTAGAGTAAAATTACTCCTCTTTAGTTTTAACTACTGTTTATGGGAGGTAAATCAATGAAAGTAGTTTGTATAGGAGATAGTCTAACTTATGGAAATGTAGGATATTCTTATTTTTACTTTTTATATAATTATATGGGATATGACTACATAAATAAGGGCAAAAATGGAGACAGCCTAAGAGGGATGTTTAGTAGGCTTAAAAAAATTGTTAATAATCCTAATACTGATTCCGACCTTTATATTATAGGCATTGGGACAAATGATATTCTCTTGCCATATTTAAGAGATAGCTCTCCATTTTGGTTTTTACTAATGAGTTCGCGTTGTAAAATAAAGAGATGTATTGAAGATGATGAAACATTTTATCAAGAATATAATGAACTTTTAAATTTTCTTCATGAAAGAAATAAAAAAGTTATTATTTTTGGAATGCCATTTATAAATTTGGAAAAATTTCCTGATGAAAAGTTAGTAAAGAGAAATAAAATGATAGAGGATTTGTCTAAAAAGTATAATTATCCTTTTATTGATATCTATAAATTACAAAAGGAAAAAATTCAACCTGATAATCGTGTATATACTTGGAAATACAGATTTTTATTGCGAAGCAACAAGGTTCCCGGGAAACCACCCGATGCGAAGCATCGTAGAAGGGTGGGGTTCTTATTGAGGATTTTTGACTATATAATTATGACTTTAGTTCCAATAAGCAAAAACTATTTTGCGAAAATTAGAGGGTTAACTACAACTGTTGACGGAGTTCATTTTAGTTATGAATCTGCAAGAATTTTGGCTATAGAAATTGCGAAAAATATATATTACATTTAATGTAAATATGATTTTTAAGGAGGAAAAACATTGACAAAAAGACCAGAGTTTCAAGAAATTAAAACATTTGAAGAATTTTGTAAATATTATTGGTATCGTGAAGAACTTTCTAAAATATGTAAATTACTAGGTTTAGAATATAGAGGTACAAAACAAGAACTCAATTGTACTATTGAGGAGTATTTTAAAGGAAATATCATTAAAAAGATAGTAATAAAAAAAGAAAAGAAGAAAGCGGAAAATATTACTTTAGATATGCCATTACTTGAGTGTGGTTTTTCCTTTAATACAAAGTTTAGAGAATACTTTTCTAGCTTAACAGGAATTTCACCATTTAAATTTAATGCTGATATGGCGACATCTTGGAGGAAAGTAAAAAAAGATAAAGATTTGAATTTTACAATTCAGGATATGTTAAATGTGTATTATGGAAAATATGATTATGCAAAGTATGATAATTCAGTTTGTGAATGGAATCAATTTTTAAAAGACTTTTGCTCTGATAAATCTAGTTTAGAGTATTCGAATAAGTTAAAGGTTGCTTCTATTCTTTGGAAAGAGGTTAGAGATTCGAAAAACGAAAAAAAATATTCGAGAGAATTGTTGGATAAGTATTCTCATAAAGTAAAGGAATATCTAAAATAAATACCTACTAATCGGCATAATAAAGGAATATTAATTTGGAAAGACTTATTATTCTTTTTTAAAATTAAAATGAGAATATTAGCTAATAAATAGATATTGACAAAAGAATTATTTACTGTTATTATATTGATGTAATATTGATAACTCAAAGAGAAAGAGCACATAGGGTTCCGAAGATTTTTCTTGCAGGTCCAAGCTGTGCAGGTGCTATGCACTACACCTAAGGGAGAAAAGCCCAGAAGGTAGGTTTCGCTTGAAGCCTACTTTTTGGGCATTTATTTTTTTAGTGGTTATTTTTTAAGAGTTATTTTTGTTTTTGTAAAAAAATTTTTAGGAGGAAGTATGAGCACATTTTTTGAAAACTTTTTCAAACTCAAGGAACACAAAACAACTGTTAGAACAGAGGTTTTAGCAGGTATTACTACATTTATGACTATGGCGTACATATTAGTTGTAAATCCTACAGTTTTATCTCAAGCTGGAATGGATAAGGGTGCTGTATTTACAACAACAGCTATTGCTTCATTCATAGGAACAGTTATAATGGCGCTTCTTGCAAATTATCCTTTTGCATTAGCACCTGGTATGGGTTTAAATGCTTACTTTACTTATACAATTGTAATTGGTAAAGGATATAGCTGGCAATTTGCATTAACAGCTGTTTTATTGGAAGGGATTATATTTTTAATTTTAACTTTTACAAAAGTTAGAGAAATGATTGTAAATGCCATGCCATATTCACTTAAACAAGCGGTTAGTGCGGGTATTGGTATTTTTATCGCATTTTTAGGACTGTATCAGGCAGGACTTGTTAAACAAGGGAAGGGAATACCTCTTGACTTAGGAACAATTACAAGTACTACTTCATTAATTACAATTTTTGGTATTTTATTTACAATTTTCTTACTTGTAAAAAAAGTTCCGGGTGCAATTTTATTTGGCATGTTAGCTACAACAGCGGTGTCAATAATTTGTGGAGTTTCTGAACTTCCAAATGCAATTATAGGTAAACCATCAAGTATAGCTCCTATTTTTATGAAATTTGATTTCAGCAAAGTTTTATCAACTGAAATGTTTGTAGCTCTTTTTGCCTTCCTATTCGTCGACTTGTTCGATACAGTAGGAACTCTTGTAGGAGTTGCATCAAAAGCTGATATGTTAGACAAAGATGGAAATTTACCTAGAGCAAGACAGGCTCTTTTTGCTGACTCAATAGGAACAACAGTAGGTGCAATGCTTGGGACATCAACAGTAACTACATTTGTTGAAAGTGCATCTGGTGTTGCTGAAGGAGGAAGAACAGGACTTACTTCAATAGTTACGGCTCTTCTTTTCTTATTGGCTTTAATTTTCCAACCTATTTTTGCAGTCATTCCGACTTATGCAACATCTTCTGCATTAATTGTAGTAGGATTATTTATGATTACAGGAATTAAGAAAATTGATTTTGAGGATTATACAGAAGCTCTGCCGGCATTTTTAACTATTATTATGATGCCTCTAACATACTCAATAGCAAATGGTATTGTTTTTGGTATAGTTTCATACGCAGTATTAAAATTGGTTTCAGGCAGAGGAAAAGAAGTTTCTCCAGTGGTATATATTTTAGCTTTGCTATTTATATTAAAATTTGTAGCAGAAGCATTTATGTAATAATTTTTAAATAATAACCCCACCCTTCCACGATGCTTCGCATCGGGTAGGTTCCCGGGAACCTTGTTGTTTCACAATCAAAAAGGATTGAAATAGTAAAATTTCAATCCTTTTTTAGTATGAGTTATATTAATTTGTATTCCTATTTTCCATAAGTTGTATGAAGAAGATGATGTGCTCTTTCTCCGCCAGGTTCTCCTAAGTATTCATTATATATTTTTTGAATTGAAGGATTTTGATAAGATAATCTGATTTTTTTGTTTCTATCTTCACTGTGGATACCATGCATTCTCTTTTCAATAATATCTGTATCTCCATGTATGAAAGGTTGACCACCACCAGCAATACAACCACCTGGGCAAGCCATTATTTCTATAATATCATAAGTTTTTTCTTTGGATTTAATGGCATTTAAAAGTTTTCTAGCATTTCCTAAACCACTTACAACGGCGGCTTTTATTTTTTTACCCTTTATTTCTATTTCAGCTTCTTTAAATCCTCTCAAGTCTTTTAATTCTATATATTCTAAATTTTCAAGGTTTTCGCCTGTAATCATATTATACGCAGTTCTAAGTGCAGCTTCCATTACACCACCTGTAGATCCGAAAATTACACCTGCTCCTGAGGATTCTCCCATAATGCTATCAAAGTCTGAATCTTCAAGCTTTGGAAAATCCATAGAACAATCTTTAATCATATGTGCAATTTCTCTTGTACTCAATACATAATCAACGTCGCTTAAGCCCTTATTGCTAAGTTCAGGTCTTGCTGATTCATATTTTTTAGCAACACAAGGCATTATTGATACAACTACTATATCTTTAGGATCTATATTCATTTTTTCTGCAAAATATGTTTTTGCAACTGAACCGAACATTTCATGTGGTGATTTACAAGTTGAAGGAATATGTAGCATTTCTGGGAAGTTATACTCGATGAAATTTACCCAACTTGGACAACAGCTTGTCAAAATTGGAAGATTTTCTCCCTTTTCAAATCTTGTAACAAATTCTTTTGCTTCTTCAATTGTAGTTAAGTCTGCCGCAAAATCTGTATCAAAAATGTAATCAAAACCTAGATTTCTAAGAGCAGTTACCATTTTTCCTGTAACTACTGTTCCGGGATTCATTCCAAATTCTTCTCCTAAAGCAACTCTAACTGCAGGTGCAGTTTGAACTATAACAGTCTTTGTCTTATCCATTAAGGCTTTGATGACAGGTTCTATTGAACTTACTTCATATAAAGCTCCGGTTGGACAAACAGTTAAACATTGACCACAGAAAGTACAGTTTGTTTTTATCATAGGGTCATTAAATTCTGTTCCTACAACTACGGGGAAACCTCTACCAATGTCAGTTAATGTTCCAACTGTTTGTACTTCGTTACACATGGTTTCACATCTTTTACAAAGAATACATTTGTTAGGATCTCTTATAAGAGAAAGCGAAGAATTATCTAAAGGGAAATTTATTCTTTCTCCTGTAAATCTAATTGTTCTAATATTTGCAAGCCAAGCTAAATCTTGTAATTCACAATTTCCGCTCTTAGAACAAACAAGACAATCAGTAGGGTGGGTTGAAAGTAATAATTCAATATTTACTTTTCTTGAACGAATAACTCTATAAGTATCAGTTCTCACATCCATTCCTTCTTTTACAAGTGTATCACAAGCCGGAACTAATGTATGTTTATCCATAAGTTCAACAAGACAAACTCTACAGTTGGCATCTCTATTTATAAATCCTAAGCCTTTCATATCCATATGGCAGAGGGTTGGAATTTTTATATTAATTTTTTTTGCTGCTTCCAGTATTGTAGTACCTTTTTCAACTTGAATTTCTTGCCCATTTATTTTTAAATTAACCATAATTACCTCCTATTTCAAGATGATTGCCTTAACAGGACATTTTTCAAGACAATTATTACACTTTATACATTTGCTTGAGTCGATAACATGTCGTACTTTTCTATCTCCTTCAATTGCATCAACAGGGCACTGTCTTTTACACAATCTACAACCAATACAGTTTTCTGTAATATAATATTGTAGAAGATCTTTACAAACATGAGCATAACAACTTTTTTCTTTTATATGATTTTCATATTCATCTCTAAAATAGTGCATTGAGTTTAGAACAGGAGTTGTTGCAGTTTTTCCAAGACCACATAAACTTGCATCTGTTATTACTTCTGAAAGTTCTTGAAGTAAGTCTAAATCATACATTTCACCATTTCCTGAGGTAATTCTTTCTAAAATTTCTAAAACTCTTCTATTTCCGACTCTGCAAGGAGTACATTTACCACAAGATTCATCAACTGTAAATTTCATAAAGAATTTTGCAATATCAACCATACAGTCATCTTCATCCATAACTACCATTCCACCGGAACCCATTATTGAGCCTATTCTTGAAAGTGAAATGAAATCAACTTTTGTATCAAATAATCTTTCAGGAATACAACCACCTGAAGGACCTCCTGTTTGGACGGCTTTTATTTTTTTATTATTAGGACAGCCTCCACCAATATCAAGTACAATTTCATTTATAGTTTTTCCCATTGGAACTTCAACAAGACCTGCATTTACTACTTTTCCAACCAATGCGAAAACTTTTGTTCCTGGAGAATCTTCCGTACCGATAGACTTAAACCAATCGGCACCATTATTTATTATTAAAGGAATATTTGCAAAAGTTTCAACATTATTTAAAACTGTAGGATATTCAAAAAGTCCTCTTTCGGTTGTTCTATAAACTTTTGACTTTGGCATACCTCTTTTTCCTTCGATAGATCTTATAAGAGCAGTACCTTCACCACAGACGAAAGCTCCAGCACCAAGTCGGATTTTTAAATCAAAGGAAAAATCTGAATCCATAATATTATCACCTAATAAATTATATTTTTTTGCTTCTTCAATTGCATGAGTAAGCATTTGAACAGCCTTAGGGTATTCAGCTCTTACATATACATAACCCTTACTTGCACCAATTGATCTTGCAGCGATTGCCATGCCTTCAATTACAACATGAGGGTCTCCTTCAAGGATAGATCTATCCATATATGCACCAGGATCTCCTTCATCTGCATTACAGATTACATATTTAATTTCCGTATCCTGTCTAAAAGCACCTTCCCATTTTTTTCCTGTAGGGAATCCTGCTCCACCTCTACCTCTAAGATTTGAATCTTTTACTATGTCAATAATTTCTTTTTTCTCTAAGTTGAAAATAGATTTTTCTAGAGCGTAATAACCACCCATCGCTATGTATTCTTCAATATCTAAAGGATTTATTATATCGTAGTTTTTCAATGTAATACGAGTTTGTTTTTCAAAAAAATCTCCTCTTAATCTTATTCCATTTTCATCTACAATGTATTTTTCGTCTTCGGACTTGATTTTTAACATTTCAGGATATTTTTTGTTTTTTATTTTATCTAAAATTTTTACATATCCCATACTAAACCTCCTTTGCCTCTGCTAAGATATCTCTTATTTCAGTTTTTGAGACATGAGTATAAACTTTATCGTTAACAGTAACTATAGGAGCATTTGCACAATCACCGACACATCTTGTTTCGATTAATGAAAACAATAAATCGTCAGTTGTTTCTCCAACTTTTATACCTAAAAGATTTGAAAATTCATCTAATAAATTTTCTGCTCCCTTTACATAACAAGCTGTACCCATGCAGACGGAAATAGCATATTTTCCTTTTGGAACTAAACTGAATCTTGAGTAAAAAGTAACAACTCCATAAATTTCAGAAGCGGGAATATCTATTCCTTTTGCGATTATGTAAATAACTTCTTTTGGAATATATCCATAAATATCTTGAGTCTTGTGTAAAATCTCAATCAAATCTGAGGATTCTTTACCTTTAATGAATTCTCTTATTTCACTAAAGCAGTTACAATTATTACACATATTTTACCTCCTAAATTGCATAAATTTCCACTGTGTAATCGAATATTATTTTTTAACAAAAATCAATTACAACTTTATTATAACATATTAATTGATAATATGTAAAGTGAATGTATAATTTAAAAAAATTTTTTATTGATAATACTATTTTTAAATTATTCTAGATAAAGTATAACGACTATAATTTTGATAATAGATTTTATATTTTTTTGATTTTAATTTTCATATCTGATATAATATCATTGTAGATATATATCATTTATTTTAACGTAATAATTTATAAGGAGGATATTTTGAAAAAATTTTTAAGTATTTTATGTTTATGTACTATTTTACTAACAGCTTGTTCGTCTAATAACAAAAAAACAGAACAGACAAAGGTTGAAGAAAAGCAAAAAGAAGATAACGGAACACATGATGTCGTAGATCATGCAGGAAATACAGTAAAAGTTCCAAATAAAATTAAGAGAATTGTAATAGATCAAGTACCGATAGTTTCAACATATGTATCTTTCTTTAAGGGAAAAGCACCTCATATAGTAGGATATGCAGGAGATTTTAAAAATACCATATCTAAAACAGTACTGAAAAAAATGGCACCGGAGCTTGAAAATGTTACAGAAACAGTTCAAGGACAAAGCGATTTGAATGTTGAAGAGATTATGAAATTAAAACCGGATGTTATTTTCTATAATGCAAATAATAAAAAACATGCAGAAGAACTAAAAAAGACGGGAATTCCAATCATAGGTTTTGCAACTGTTGGATATAATACACCAAATGATTCACTAATCAGATACAAAGAATGGTTAAAACTTTTAGAAGATGTTTTCAATGAAAAGGGAAAAATGGACGAATTTATCTCCTATGGAGACTCTCTTATTTCCGAAGTAAAAGAAAAAATCTCTAAAATTGACGAAAATAAAAGACCAAATGCAATGATTATGTTTAAGTACCTAGACGGAATTCTTCAAGTTGCAGGTAAGGGTACATTTGGAGATGCTTGGCTTAAAAACTTAGGGGTAAAAAATGTTGCAACAGAAGAAAAAGGATTTGCAAAGATTAACTTTGAACAACTTTATAAATGGAATCCTGATATTCTATTCTTAAGTGGACCTGGACATATAAAACTCAAAACTAAGGACATAATTGAAAATAAGGTAGATAAAGTTGACTTTTCTCCATTAAAATCGGTTAAAAATGGAAAAGTCTATAATACAAATCTTGGAATGTGGAACTGGTTTACACCAAATCCTGACGCGCCATTAGCTTTCGCTTGGCTTGCAACTAAGGCATATCCGGAAGAATTTAAAGACTATCCACTAAAAGAAAAGATAAAAGAATACTATAAGAAATTTTATAATTATGAATTAACTGATGACGAAGTAGAACTTATGTTATCTTTATAGAAATGAGCGTTTAGATACGCTCTTTTTGTTTGTAAAAAAAGTATTTAAAAAAAATTTATACTTAAATTGGAATATATGTAAAAAAATAAGTACAATAAAAAATTACACTTATATTTAATCAAAAAAGTAATTTATTACAATTTGTAGTGAAATTTTTTAAAAAATTATAAATAAATTAAAAAAAATTTATCTACTTGTTGTATTTTTGTTTTAAAGTGTAAATATAAGAATATAAAATTGATAAATATACTAGATATAGTATATTGCTATTTACTTGACAATATTTGGATTTAAATATAGAATATATGTGTAAATTGATTAAAAACTAATTTACAATTAAGATCTAGTAAAGGGGGTAGTATACTATATATGAACTATATAATAATTTTTATGTTGTTATTATTTCTTATAATAAGAGAACTTCAATTAAAAGAAAAATAATAAACAACAAAAAAGCGAGGTGCCACTAACACCTTGCTTTTTTAATTTAGCAAATTTCATATTACCTTTTTGTTCTAGTAAAATGTAAAACTATAACTATATAATAATTTTAGATATACAAAATATCCATTAATATGATAGCACAAAAAAAACTAAAAAGTCAATATGTTATTCATATTTTTAATAATATATTTTTGTATCAATATGATTATAAAAAATAGTTAACTAAGTTGATTAATTACCCGAAATATAGTATAATCTAACTTATGTTTAATAGAGAATAAATTATGAGGTGAAAGAATGATTAGTGTAATAGATTTAAGTTTGAGTTTTCAAGGGCAAAAACTTTTTGATGATGTAAATTTATCTTTTACTCCGGGGAATTGTTATGGAGTAATTGGAGCAAATGGAGCGGGAAAGTCAACTTTTCTTAAGATTTTAGAGGGAAGACTTGAACCGGATACCGGAAGTGTTTCTATAAAACCGAATACTCGTATGAGCTTTTTGGAACAAGATCACTTTAAGTTTGAAGATGAAAAAGTAATTGATGTTGTAATAATGGGGAATGCTCGTTTAATGGAAATTATTAGGCAAAAAGAAGCCATTTATGCGAAAGAAGATTTTTCAGATGAGGACGGAATTTTAGCTTCTGAACTTGAAGCAGAATTTGCTGATATGGACGGTTGGAGCGCAGAGGCAAATGCTTCAGCTCTTTTACAAGGTCTTGGTATCGGAACTGAGTTGCATGAGAAAAAGATGAGTGAGCTTTCAGGTAAGGAAAAAGTAAAAGTTTTACTTGCAAAGGCACTTTTTGGAAATCCTGAAATTTTAATCCTTGACGAACCTACAAACGACTTGGATATCAGGAGTATTTTATGGCTTGAAAATTTCCTTATGGACTATGAGGGAACTGTAATTGTAGTTAGCCACGATAGATATTTTTTAAATAATATTTGTACTCATATGGTTGATATTGATTTTAGAAAGATTAAGATTTTTGTTGGTAACTACGATTTCTGGTATGAATCAAGTCAACTTGCAGCACAGATGTTAAAAGACCAAAATAAGAAAAAAGAAGATAAAATTAAGGAATTACAAAACTTTATTGCAAGATTCTCTGCAAATAAGAGTAAGTCAAAACAAGCTACAAGCCGTAAGAAATTACTTGATAAAATTCAAATTGAAGATATTCAACCTTCAACAAGACGTTATCCTTTTGTTGGTTTTGAAATGGAAAGAGAAGTTGGAAATCAAATTTTAGAAGTTAATGAAATTTCAAAGACAGTTGAGGGAAGACTTGTTTTGGACAAGGTTTCATTTATGGTAAATAAAAATGATAAAATAGGTTTTATCGGAGATGAACTTGCGATTACAACACTTTTTAAAATTTTAGCAGGAGAGATAGAAGCTGATAGTGGAAGTTTTAAATGGGGAGTTACAACTTCAAGATCTTATTTTCCAAAAGACAATACAGAATTTTTCAAGGATACTCCATATAATTTGATTGATTGGTTAAGACAGTATTCAACAGAGCAATCCGAAATTTATATCAGAGGATTTTTGGGAAGAATGTTGTTCTCAGGAGATGAGGCTTTAAAACCTGCTCAAAAACTTTCTGGGGGAGAAAAAGTTAGAATGATGTTGTCCTATATGATGCTTAAAAATTCTAATGTTTTAATCCTTGATCAACCAACAAATCATTTGGATCTTGAAAGTATAATCAGTTTAAATAATGGACTTAAAGCATTTAAGGGAAATATCTTATTTGCAAGTCATGATACTGAATTCATGAATACAATCGCAAATAGAATTATTCATATTGAAGAAAATGTATTTGAAGATAGACTTATGACTTATCAAGAATATATTGATAGATTTGTAGAAGGTCAATAATTATTAAAAATTAAATAACTTTAGAGGAAAATCCGAGTATATGCTCGGATTTTTGCTTTAAAATTAATACAAAAATGTAATATTTTCTAAAAAAATTCTGAAATTTTATAGAAATATTTGTAATAATTTTTCTAAAATGCTATACTAAAGGTCATTTAAATTAGAGTTTTATTTTATATGAGTATTAGAAAAAACTACTCAAAATTTTGTTTCATTACTAATACCATAATCCAATTAAAACTATTATTTAAGGAGGAGATAGAATGTCAACAGAAAATAATAATTTAAAAGAAAATGAAAATAAAATAGAGAATGAGAAAGAAAAATCCGTTAAAAACAATGAAGGAAAAACTTATTCTAATAAAGAAAAAGAATTTTTGGAAATGAGTCTAATATTTTTGGCATCTACATTTTGGATGTTTTTTTGCCTTTTTTTATGGGGCGTTGTTACTACCAGTTTTATTCCCGAAAAATATCATGGATTGAATGATTATATTATACATGAGCGTGTTTCGGGAATAATTGCTTCCATTTTTGTATATGCAGTTCCAATAATCTGGATTGGTGTTCCTATTATAATTATATTTTATAGAAATAGAAAAAGGTCTAAAAAAAGTTGATATCATATAATTTTTATCGTTTATAATTAAATAATAATTACAAAATGTTTATTTAGGAGAAGAAAAAATGAGAACAGATGATAATAAATTAAAAGAAAATGAAAATAATATACAGAATAATGAAGAAGAAAAACAGGTTCAAAATAAGGAAGTTAAAATTGAATCCAACGGGAAATTGAGTAATTTAGAAAAGTTTACTATATTTTTAGCATCTACCCTTTGGACATTCTTTTGCCTTTTTTTATTGGTATTTAGTATTTTTGCTGGATTGCCTTATGATGATCAAGAATTTATTGAGAAAGCGCCAACTTTGTTAAAGGTTAAAACATTTCTTAGTATTATAACTCCAATAATGTGGATTGTAGTACCATTTGTAGTTATTACAGTTTATATCAAAAGAAAAAATTCTAAAAAAGATTAAAGTAAGAGATTAATTTTAAAATTATCGCAAAGTGCAAATCATTTTTATATAATACTAATACAATAAGGGGTGTAAAAATGGCAACAGAAAATAATAATTTAAAAGAAAATGAAAATAAAATAGAGAATGAAGAAGATAAAACTGTTCAAAATAAGGACGGAAAATCTGATTCCAAAAGGAAATTAAATGTTCTACAAAAGTTGACTATATTTTTATTATTTATCTTTTTGGTATGCACTTGTCTTTATTTCTTAGGAGTAGTATATATTTCTATTTTGGCTTTTTTTAGTGAAGAAATTTTTGTGGGAACTTCATTTTTGTTAAAGATTACAACAATATTTTTTTATTCAACTCCATTAACATGTATTCTTATTCCCCTTATAATTGTAATTTATATCAATTTAAAAAATCTTATAATAGATAGAAAAAATCCGAGTTTTTACACTCGGATTTTCTTTTAAATAAATTCTATAGAAGGCTATTTAGCCTTATCTTTTAAGTAAAATTGTCCTTCGGTATGGAAAAATTCATCTTTTGCTTTTTTAATCTTTCCACTCATAAATATTAGTCCTATCATATTAGGAATAACTACAAGACCTAATGTTAAGTCTAGGAAAACTCCTGCATGTTTGAAAGAAAGAACAGCTGCTACAATTATCATTATAGTTGCAACAAATCTCATAATTTTTCCAACTTTTGTTCCAAATAAATATTCTGCAAGTTTTTCAACATAGAATACTATTACGATTATTGTAGAAAGAACAAATAAGAACAAAGAAATTGAAACTACTATACTACCGATATTTCCAAAAATTGAATTAAATGCTCTTTCAACAGCTATAGATTGATATTTTGGATTTTTCCATATTCCTGTAGTTAAAACTATAAGTGCAGACATTGTACAAACAATTATTGTATCAACAAATACTTCAAAAACTCCCCACATTCCTTGCCTTGCAGGATGATCTGTTATAGCAGTTGAATGTGCATAAGGTGCAGAGCCCATCCCTGATTCGTTAGAGTAAACACCACGAGCAACTCCGTTTGTTATTGCTTTTTTTACAGCCCAACCTGCGGTGCCACCAGCAATTGCTTTAGGATTAAAAGCGCCAACAAAAATCATCTTAAAAGCTTCAGGAACTTTATCTATATTAATAGCAAGAACTATAAATCCGAAGATTAAATAAATTAACGCCATAAATGGAACCAACATTTCAGTTACTTGACCAATTCTTTTAATTCCACCATAAACTACTAATATTACTAAAATGAATACAAGTCCTATAGCAATATATCTGTGAACTCCTAATTGTTCCAAAGGACCTGTTGCAGCAAGAGTTTGAACAGTAATTGAAGGTAAAATTTCAATCATAAAGAAAAATGCTACAAGAGAACCTAAAATTTTTCCTGCTTTTCCACCGATACCATGTTGTAAATAGTAACAAGCTCCACCAACATATTCGCCTTCTTCATTTTTTTGTCTATAAAGAATACCGAGTACAATTTCACCAAATTTTGTTGCTTGGCCTACTATAGCAGTAATCCACATCCAAAGTATAGAACCTGGACCCGCTATAAAAATAATTGAAGGTACAACTACTATATTTGCAGCTCCGATTGATGATGCGAGTGCTGCTGTTGCGGCTTGGAAAGGTGAAACAGTTCCTTCTCCGGATTTGTTTTTGCTAAACATTTTTCCGAAAGTTTGTTTCATGATATAAGGAAAATAACGAATTTGAAAAAATCCCAACCTTATAGTTAAAAAAATCCCGCCACCCACTAACAAAATCAATAGTGGAGGTCCCCAAAGCCATTCGGCAAATTTGGACAATACTGAAATTAATGAATCCATAAAAAATTCCTCCTTATTCAATTTTCGAAAAACACTATACTGAAATAATGTTTTCCTTAATTATATTATACAACTTTAATTCTAAAGAATAGGGACATAAAACCAGTCTAGTTTTGTAAAATTTGGTAAATTAAAAAGGTGAATTTTAATAAAAATCTAAAAATTCATTAATAAAAATCATTTTGTTATATTGATTAGTTGAATTGATTTTACACTAAAATTATAGAATAATTTCCTTTAGTAAGAATAGTTAGTAGATTACACATCTTTAAGACATAAGTCAAAGAGCAGATGTTGAATACAATTAAGACGTATAGTATAATAATGTATAGATTAAAGAATTAAGGGGACTTTTATTATGTCTGATTATTTTAGGTATTTTTGGATAGGATTTAAAGATATGTGGAAATATAGTATTACAAGAAATGCTTTGATATTTCTTTCTGTTGTTTTTTTTATTATAATATTTCGTAGATTTTCAACAGCTTCAAGAAGTGGTGGAAGTGTTTTTAGACCTTATTATATTTCAGGTGGAAATTTTTACATACACAATGCTCTCTATGTTTTTGATAGAGTTATACCTTTAAATGAGATAAAATCAATTGATGTGAAAAGATTTAGAGGGTAAAATATAGTGGAAAAAGATATATGCTAACTCTTGAATTAAAAAACGGGAAGAGTAGAGGTATTATATTCGGCAGAGATAAAGCCAATGATGAGTTAGTAAAAAACTTAAAACAAAATACTAAAATGTATAATATCAAAATTCATACTGTTTATTTTGATAAGTAAAGATAGGAGAGAATATGAAAAAGATAAAATTTCATAGTATCTATTATAGATTTATATTATTTATATTCGCTTTTGCAATTCTCGTTATAAATATGATAATGGCTGATAAAAATGGAGTAATACAATTCTATAATTTTAATATAAAATTATTGAAATTAAATTATATTTTCATTGGAATTTTTATTGCTATTTCATTAATTTTTTCTTTTGTTGGTTGGAAATTTTATGTCTGTAAAGAAGGAATATACTTAAGAAAAATAGATTTATTCATTCCTTGGGAAGATGTTGATGCTGTAAGCCATGTTTGGATTAATGAATGGAGTAGAAAACCTCATGGTAGACAATATTTGTATAATAGAAAATCATTAGTAATTTACAGAAAAGACTATAAACCAATTTGCATTTATAATATTTCTTTATTAGCTTTATACATGATAAAAATTTTAAAACCTAGCATTAAGACCAACATTATTATTGCTACATTGGCTACTATTTTTAACATAGCAGTTAATTTTGGGATATTTTATTATATTTTTTATAGAAAATTGAAATTTATAGATATAAAAGTATTTTTAATATATATTAGTATTTATGCTATTAAGAGCTTGATAGTACCATTAATAATGGTTATGTACGAAAACAAAATACATGGGAAATACTTATTTCATGATAATGCATATAGTAAAAATGCCTCAAAAGGAATTCATATATAAGTATTACGGCATAGTATTTAAAGAAAAAGTAGCCTACTTTTGTAAGCTACTTTTTATTGTGAAACAACAAGGTTCCCGGGCACCCACCCGATGTGAAGCAACGTGGAAGGGTGGGGTTCTTGTTTGCAATTTTCTTAAAATTTAATTGCAGAATATGAATATAGAGGATATTCTATTTCTTTTGATTCGTTAAAATATGCTCCTGCAACGTAAACCCAGTTAGGATTTTTTAAAAGTGTCCTTCCTTGGTAAATCATATCACAGGCATCGCTTTGAAGTAAGTATTCACATAAACCATAGTCTTCCAAAAGACCAACAGCAGATACAGAAAGATTTGCTTTTCTAATTTCTCTACTTAATTCTGCTTGATATCCCGGATATACTAAAGGACTTTTTGGAACAACACCACCACTTGAAATACTATTGAAAACAACTCCGTCTTCTTTTGCAAGTTTTAGAATCTTTATAATGTCTTCTAAAGAATTACCTTTTTCATCATATTCATTAGCAGAAACTCTAATATGAACATCTATGTCAATATTTTTAATTGCTTTTAAAATATCTCCTAAAAATTTATATCTTTTTTCTAAACTACCACCATATTCATCATTTCTTTGATTGGATAGCGGAGATAAAAATTGATTGATTAAATATCCATGTGCAGAGTGAATTTCTACAAAGTCAAATCCTGCTTGTTTTGCAAGTTTTACAGAATTTACAAAATCATCTTGTAAAGATATAATTTCATCTTTACTTAATTCTCTTGGAGCTTTTTCATCTGCAAAAGGAATAGCACTTGGTGCAACAATATCATTATATGATGAGTCAGCTTTTCTTCCTGCATGGCTTAACTGAATTCCAATTTTACAATCGTAATTATGAACTCTATCAACAAGCTCTTTAAAAGCTTTCATTTGAGTTTCATTATATAATCCTAAATCTACTTTTCTTATTCCACCTGTAGGATTAACCATCGTTGCTTCAACAATTATTCCTGCAACACCACCTAAAGCTCTTGCCACATAGTGATCAAAATGCTCATTAGTTAAAACTCCATCTACAGTTTTTGTATGAAACATACACATTGGAGCCATAACAACTCTATTTTTAAATTTATTTCTACCTATTTCCATAGGACTTAAAAGTTTACTCATTTTAAAATACCTCCTAAATATTTATGACTAATTTATACCCTGATTTTTTAGATAATGATTCTTTATTAAATTATTTCATATTAATCATAAATATAGCTTAAAAATACACAAAAAAAGCCGTTATTTTCATAACAGCTTTTTAGAAATCTATACTATTTTGTATATTTTAAGATTAAATCTTTAGCAGCCAATGTTTCATCAGGACGTTTAATTTCTGTGTCATGAGGTGCTGCATGAACTATTTCAGGATTTGTTTCTGCTTCTTTAGCAATTCTAATCAAAGATTCTGCAAATCCATCAAGAGTTTCTTTTGATTCACTTTCAGTAGGTTCAACCATCAATGCTTCATGAACAATTAATGGGAAGTACACAGTTGGTGGGTGATATCCCATATCCATCAATCTCTTAGCTACATCAAGAGTTACTAATCCATTAGGATTTTTCAATCCACCAAGTACAAATTCATGTTTGAATTTTACATTTTCAGGAAGATTATAGTAATCTCTTAGTTGATTTGCTAAGTAATTAGAGTTCAATACTGCATAATCACTTACTTTCTTCAATCCATCAGATCCCATTGATAAAACATAAGCATATGTTCTTACTAATACACCAAAGTGTCCATAGAAATCTTTCATCTTACCTAATGTCTTTGGAACATCATAAGATAAGCTATATCTTTCTCCATTTTTAACTACAATAGGAACAGGTAAAAAGTCTTTTAGGAAATCTTTACATCCAACATATCCTGCACCAGGACCTCCACCACCATGAGGAGTAGAGAATGTCTTATGAAGATTGTAGTGAATTGCATCAAATCCCATATCTCCAGGTCTAACATGTCCTAAAATTGCATTTGCATTTGCTCCATCATAATATACTAAACCGCCAGCTTCATGAACGATTTTTGTAATTTCTTGAATTTCTTTTTCAAATAGTCCCAATGTATTAGGGTTAGTAAGCATTAGTCCAGCAGTATCGTCGCCAACAGCTGCCTTTAAAGCTTCAATATCAACTAATCCACTTTCACAAGATTTAATTTCAATTATTTTATATCCCGCCATTGTAGCTGTTGCAGGGTTAGTTCCATGAGCTGAGTCAGGAATTATAATCTTATCTCTTTGAAAATCTTTATTGTCTTCATGATATGCTTTAAATAACATAATGCCTGTTATTTCACCATGAGCTCCAGCTGCAGGTTGTAATGTGCAAGCATCCATACCTGAAGTTTCATTTAAGGCTTCTCCAAGTTCATACATCAATTGCAAAGCACCTTGAGCTCCACATTCAGGAATATTTGGATGAAGTGTTGCAAAACCTGGAAGAGCACACATAACTTCATTGATTTTTGGATTGTATTTCATTGTACAAGATCCTAAAGGATAAAATCCAGTATCAACACCAAAGTTTTTATTTGAAAGATTTACAAAATGTCTAACAACTTCAGGTTCAGAAACTTCTGGTAAATCAATTTCGCCATCATTTAAAAGTTCAGCAGGAATTAGCTCTTTAATACATACATCTTCAACATCCAATTCCGGTAATCTATAACCAATCTTACCAGGTTTTGATAGTTCAAATATTAATTTATCGTATTTCATATTATGCTTCCTCCAATACCTTACATAGTTTGTCAATTTCTTCCTTAGTACGTTTTTCAGTAACTGCAAACATAATAACATTTTCTAATTCGGGATAATACTTTCCAAGATCGAAACCACCGATTATTCCATTTTCAAATAATTTCTTATTTAATTCACAAACCGGTTTTTTAGCTTTTAATGCAAATTCTTTGTAGAATGGAGCATCAAAAACTTTTTCGAACTTACCTGTTTCTAGAAGTTTCTTGTAAAGATAATGAGATTTCTTTATACATTGTTTTGAAAGTTCTTTAAGTCCTTCTTTACCCAAAAGTTCCATATAAATTGCTGCAGTTAAAGCGTTGATACCTTGGTTGGAACAGATATTTGAAGTAGCTTTATCTCTCTTAATATGTTGTTCTCTGGCTGATAGAGTAAGAACCCAACATCTCTTTCCATCTCTATCAACAGTTTGTCCAACTATTCTTCCAGGAATCTTTCTTAAGAATTCTTTATTAACAGCCATAAATCCTAAGTATGGTCCACCAAATGAAATAGGGATACCTAATGATTGAGCTTCACCTACAACTACGTCAACATTACAGTCAGATGGTTTCTTTAAAGTTCCCAAAGAAGATGGGTCAACAGAAACTACTGAGTAACATTTTTTAAAACCATGTGCAAGTTCTGAAATTTTAGTTACATCTTCAATATTACCGAAGAAGTTTGGATTTTGAACTAGAACAGCACCAACTTCATCATTTAATTTTGCTTTTAAATCATCAACGCAAGTTACACCATTACAAGTTTTAACAACTTCCATTTCAATATGTTGAGCATGAAGGTAAGTTTGTAAAACTTCTCTTGACCAAGGTGCAATAGTTTCAGAAACTAAAACTTTTTTCTTTTTAGCATGATGAGCAGTCATAATTGCTGCCTCAGCTAAAGCTGTTCCTTGATCATAAAGTGATGCGTTTGAATATTCCATACCTGTCAAATTTGAAATCATAGTTTGGAATTCGAAAATGTATTGTAAAGTACCTTGACTGATTTCTGGTTGATATGGAGTATATGAAGTTAAAAATTCACTTCTGCTAATAATTGTTGGAATAACAGCAGGAATATAATGATCATAAGCACCGGCACCTAAAAATGTTGTATATTCACTTGAAGATGCATTTTTATTTGCTAACTTAGTTAGATAGTTATATACTTCCAACTCACTCTTTGCTTTTGGAATATTCAATTCTCTCTTTAATTTCAATTCTTCAGGAATATCTGAGAATAAATCTTCAACAGAATTAACCCCAAGGCTATCTAACATATCTTTAACATCTTGTTCTGTTAGAGAAATATAAGGATACATATAGAATTTACCTCCTAATAATTTAATTATTTTTTAAGAAACTTCTTGCTGATTAATACAGCAGGAACTTTTTTATTTCTGATTTCAACTTGAACTTCATTTCCTATTTCAGCTTGATCAGCATCAACAATTACATTCGCAATAGTTTTGCCTAATGTAGGGGACATATAACCAGTTGTTACAAATCCAATTTCTTTATCGCCTTTAAATACTTTCGCTCCATGTCTTGCAATACCTTTACCAGTTAATTCAAGACCGATTAATTTTCTAGGAACTCCAGCTTCTTTCATTTTTGTTAAAGGAGCCTTACCTATGAAGTCAGCCTCTTGTTTTAATTTTACAAAATAACCAAGACCTGCCTCAAGAGGAGTGATAACGTCGTCCATTTCATTTCCGTAAAGTGGAAGAGCTGCTTCAAATCTTAAAGTATCTCTACAACCTAAACCACAAGGCATAACTCCATCTTCTTTACCGATTTTTAGGATTTCATCCCATAATTTATTCATATTTTCACCAGAACCATATACTTCAAATCCATCTTCGCCTGTATATCCTGTACGTGAAACCAAGAATTTTCCGCAATCTCCAAGTTCAACATTTTCTTTAAAAGTGAAGAATTTTATTTCGTTTGCCAAATTAACATTTTTAGCTAATTTTTGTAAAACTTTTTCAGCCTTTGGACCTTGTAATGCAATTTGTGCAGTTTCTGATGAGATATTTTTAATTTCTACATCATAGTTTCCTTTTTGTGCTAAAAACCAAGCAAAGTCCTTATCTGTATTTGCAGCATTAACTACAATATACATATCATCTTGACCTTTTCTGTAAACTAGTAAATCATCTACAACTCCACCCTTTTCATTACATAATAAAGAGTAAATAACTTGTCCATCACCAATAGTTGTTAAATCATTAGTGATTAAATGATTTACATAGTCAAAAGCATCTTTACCTTTAACAGTAACTTCTCCCATATGGGAAACATCAAATAATCCGGCGTTATTTCTAACCGCATGATGTTCTGGAGCTAATCCTTCGTATTTTACAGGTAGTAACCAACCTGCATAATCAACAACTTCTCCTCCATATGAAACGTGTTTTTCGTACAATGGTGTTTTTTGTGCAGCCATATCAAATTCCTCCTTAAATTTTAATAGAAATCAATTACCTCTCATAAGATAACTCCTTTCCTTTAATGTAATTATAGTATAAAAAAATAAAAAATACAATAGTCTTTTCATAAAAACATAACAAGTTTTTTATCAAAGTAAATTTTTTGTTTAAAAAATTAACAAAAAAGAGTTACAAAAAAAGAAAAACGTTTTTATTTTAACTTATAGATTTGTAATATATAAAAAATATAACATTAAAAGTTAGAAAATTATATAAAAATAGAGAAGTTTTTTATAATTTCCTTCAAATACTTTATCTATAATCATATAATTGATAAGAAGTAGTATAACTATTAGTAAAAAAATAAAAAAAACTAATTTTTTTAAAAGATTTTTAAAAAATTAAAATAAAATCAAATTTTTTTATAAATTTTTTTTAATTTTACAGAAAATATGTTACAAAAGTTAAAATAATCAAAAAATAATGACTTAATGTCAAATTTTTCTATTTGAAATAATTAATATATAACTAACTAAAAATTGGCTTGAGAAAAATATAAAAAGATTGTACTTTATAAAAGCAGATTGAAATTACGACTACACCCTTAAAAATTTAATATTATTAGCTGAAAAATAAATTAACACTAAAATATATTTGATTGATACTTTCATAAATGAGGATAGAATGTTAGATATTTATAATGAAAGATGTCTAAATTTGATATTTTACATCAAAAGATTGATACAGAAAGTGATATATTATATTAAAGTCTAATAGAAAAACTACTAAAAAGTTTTCATTTATTATTGAACTCTGAAACTTCATATGATATAATAGCCACAATATTTGTTATAAAGTTAAAAGTGGTTTTCGAAATGAAATATTATCTAGATTCTTAAAAACAAAAAATAGAGATAAAAAAAATTACATAATTAATTATGTAGTATATGTTTTATAAAAAATTAAAAATTATCAAAAATATGGAGGGAAATATGAAAAGAACGAGAAAAATATTAGGATTTTTATTAGCATTATGTTTGGTACTTCCAATTGCACCACAGTATTTGTATGCAAAGGATTATAATATCAAATTAGAAGAAAAAGCTAATGAAAAAGTCCAAAAAAATAATGGGATTAATCAAGAAAATAATAACAGTGCTCAAAATAACAATAATGAAAATTCTAATTATAGCACAGAGGGCACAAATCCAATTATAATAATTCCGGGAATTATGGGAAGCAGATTGTTTACAAGTGAAGACTGTAATGATAATACAAAGGCTTGGGAGCCTAATGCGGGGTGGTTCCTTTATGATATTATAATGTTGAGAAAAAGATTAAAAGCAGAAAATCATTTATTTGTCCGTTCATGTGAAAATCAACAAAAATATAGTGAAGGAGCTAAAGGTGGTTATGAACGTGAATATGGAGCTGATGGTACATATAAAACATTGGTAGATAGTATTTGTAAAAAATTTCCAAACAGAGAAGTCTATGTTTTTAGCTATGACTGGAGAAAAAGTAACTCAATAAGTGCTGAAAAACTGAACAAAGAAATTCAAAAAATTTTACAAGAAACAGGAAAAACGAAAGTTGATATAGTTGCACACTCTATGGGGGGACTTGTTGCTTCATCATATTATTCAAAATATGGCAGTGGAAAAGTGGATAAAATAATTACCTGTGGTACACCTTATGAAGGGGCTCCTAGTCTTATTAATGCAGTTATGAACTGGGATGTTTTAGGCAAACCTCAAGATAATATGGGAAAAAGAGATTTTTACGATTTAGTGCTTGGAACTTTAGGAGGAATGACAAGAAAAATAAAATCTTCATTTGATGGAGTTGTTGAGCTTATGCCTACTAAAAATTATGTAAGTAAATTCCCTATGAAACAAGACTCTTGGCTACCTTTCAATATTGGAGATTATGATTTAAGCTATAAAGAATATGTAAAGAGACACTGCAATAGAATATTTGGAAAAGAAAGATATTCATCTGCCGTAAATTTTCAAAATAGTATTTTAGAAAATGGACACAATAAATTACTTAACTATGATAAATCGTATTTTCTTATAGGAACAAATCAAAAGACTATTACCTCAATAAAATTTCAATATTCTAGATTAGAAGAAAATTATGATGGGGTGGATAGAAGATACTATGAAACTGATTTGAATTACAGTACATTGGGAGATGGAACGGTACCATATTATTCAGCAAGTATCTCAGAGCAATTAGATAAACCTCAATATTATTCAAGAACGAAAGTTGCAAATGCAAATCATGGAGATGTTATAGAAAAGAAAGAATGTATAGATTGGATATTAGATGTATTATCAAGTAATTCAGATAAAAAGTCATTGGAAAAGTGGAGTCTTCAAAATGACAAATCCACTGTTGATTTGTCAGAGGAAAGTCTTGCTGAACAATACTATGCCGTAATAAGAGTATCCGGTCCGGTAGATATAACAACAACGAAGGGTAATGAAGTACTATCTTCAGATAAAAATAATTTAAAACTAAAAGCAAAATATGGAAGATTAGATCTTTTAGGTAGAAAAAGAGATACAAAGATGCTATGTTTAGATGAAAATTCAGATATAAATATAAAATTAATCGGAAAAGACACAGGAACTATGAGGTACACAATAAGATATTTTGATAGGAATGATAAATTATTGGATGAAAGAACTTTTGAAATATCTGTTACAAAAGATATGGTAATTAGAACAGGAATAAACAAAGATAAAGATACAGTTTTACAAATAGATAAAAACAAAGATGGAAAAGTTGATGAAAAGATTTCTGCATCAAAAAATGAAAATATTAAAAAATAGAAAAAAATGAAGTGGGAGAATTTACTTCTCTCACTTCTTAAAAAGGAGTTAAAAATGAATATATTATCTATATATAGTTTTTTTTCAATTCTATTTTTGCCGAAGGATTTTTCATTATTTGATGATATACTTCCACTATGGTTTTTTTGGGAATTACCAATATTTTGGCCTTTTGTTATACCTATAGTAACTGTATTTTATTCAATAGCATCATACCTTATTATGTTATATTTAAAAATAGATAATCCATTAAAAAAACTTAGAAAAACAATAATAAAAGTAACTTTTTTTGGGTTTTTATGTGATATAATTGTTGTTGTAATGTTATTGTTAGTTGCATGGGGTGGAATAATATTTATTAGTCCGACATCAAATTTTTATCACTGGTATAAAAATATTTTTTTAGATAGTTTAGGAAAAAACGTATTTGGAAATATATTTGCTTTTTTAGTATTGAGTTTTACGATTCTATTATCAAGGGTGTTAAATTATAAATTGAATAAAAAATTTACATTTTCAAAACTTGATATAGAAGAAGAAAACAAGAAAAAATTAGCACTAGCCACAGCAATATTTACAGCACCATATATATTTTTCTTTTCATTTAAAAATACTTTTATCTAGAGCGGAAAAACAAGAAAAAGTCGGTATTAGCTTTAGTAATATTTATAGCACCATATATTTTTCTTTTAAATAAATGGTTAAATAATATGTTTTTTTTGATGAGTGTAATTGAAAAAAATCTAGTCCTTCAAGTTGATAAAAATAAAGATGGAAAAGTTGATGAAAAGATTTCTGCATCAAAAAATGAAAATATTAAAAAATAGAAAAAATCAAGTGGGAGAAGTAAATTCTCTCACTTCTCAAAAAGGAGGTAAAAATGAATATATTATCTATATATAGTTTTTTTTCAATTTTATTTTTGCCAGGTGATTATGGAGAATTTGATTTTATCATACCATTATGGGCTTTTTGGGCATTTCCTCCTTGTTGGATTGCTATTATACCAATTACTGCTATATTATGTTCAATAGTAATGTATTTATCTTTACGATATTTGAAAATAAATAATCGTTCTAAAATACTTAGAAAAACAATAATAAAGGCAACTTTTTTTAGCTTTTTATGTGATTATATTGTCGTTGTACTTATATATACACTTGAATCAGGACAAGATTTTATTAATCCAAAATCAGATTTTTATCATTGGTATAAAAATATATTTCTAAGAGCATTGGAAAGAAATCCGTTTTCGAATGTATTTGCATTATTACTGTTGTGTTCTATAATCATATTATTAAGGATTATAAATTATAAGTTGAATAAAAGATTTACATTTTCAAAGCTTGAAATAGAAGAAGAAAACAAGAAAAAATTAGCACTAGCCACAGCAATATTTACAGCACCATATATATTTCTTATTCCTCTAGGATAATTCATATATGACTAACCAGAAAAGATATAGTAATTAAGAGTTACACAATAAGATATTTTGATAGAAATGATAAATTATTGGATGAAAGAACTTTTGAAATATCTGTTACAAAGGATATGGTAATTAGAACATAAATAAAGATAGTGGGAGAAGTAAATTCTCTCACTTCATAAAAAAGGAGTTAAAAATGAATATATTATCCATATATAGTTTTTTTTCAATTTTATTTTTTAAAGGTGGCATAATAGATCTTGATCTTGTCATACCATTATGGGCTTTTTGGTTATTTCCTGTTTGTTGGATTGCTATTATACCAATTACTGCTGTATTATGTTCAATAGTAATGTATATATCTATGTTACGTTTGAAAATAAATAATCGTTTGAAAATACTTGGAAAAACAATAATAAAAGTAATTTTTTTTAGAGTATTATGCGATTTAATTGTTGTTGGATTTTTACTCTTACTTGAAACAAGACAAGATTTTATTAATCCAAAATCAGATTTTTATCATTGGTATAAAAATATATTTCTAAGAGCATTGGAAAGAAATCCATTTTCGAATATATTTGCATTATTACTGTTGTGTTCCATTATCCTATTATTAATGATTTTAAATTATAAGTTGAATAAAAGATTTACATTTTCAAAACTTGATATAGAAGAAGAAAATAAGAAAAAATTAGCACTAGCCACAGCAATATTTACAGCACCATATATATTTCTTTTTCCTATAGAACTATTCATATATGACTAATCATAAAAGATATAGAGAATATGAGTTATACAATAAGATATTTTGATAGAAATGATAAATTATTGGATGAAAGAACTTTTGAAATATCTGTTACAAAGGATATGGTAATTAGAACCGGAATAAACAAAGATAAAGATACAGTTTTGCAAATAGATAAAAATAAAGATGGAAAAGTTGATGAAAAAATTTCTGCATCAAAAAATAGAAAAAATGAAGTGGGAGAAGTAAATTCTCTCACTTCTTAAAAAGGAGGTAAAAATGAATATATTATCTATATATAGTTTTTTTTCAATTCTATTTTTTAAAGGCGGTCTAATAGATCTTGATCTTGATATACCAATATATGTTTTTTGGGTATTCCCTGTTTCTTGGATTGCTATTATACCAATAACTGCTATCTTATGCTCAATAGTAATTTATATATCTATGTATCGTTTGAAAATAAATGATTGCTTTTCAATCTTCGTAAAAACAATAATAAAACTAACTTGTTTTAACTTTTTATGTGATTTAATTGTTATTGTATTTATATATTTAGGAGGTTTTGGAATAGAGAGTATTACTAGTACCAATCCAGAATTTTATCATTGGTATAAAAATATATTTCTAAATGCTTTACAAAGAAATCCTTTTTCGAATGTATTTTCATTGCTATTCTTGAGTTCTATAATCCTATTGGTAAGGATTATAAATTATCAATTAAATAAAAGATTTACATTTTCAAAACTTGATATAGAAGAAGAAAATAAGAAAAAATTAGCATTATCCATAGCAATATTTACAGCACCATATATATTTTTCTTAACTACAAGCTAATTCATATATGACTAATTAGAAAGTGTATAAAACTATGAATGAAGGTATTTTTACATTTGATGTTTTTAGGGTATAAAATTTTTATAAAATAATTACATAATAAATAATTAGATGAGCAAATAGAGGAGGACATTATGAAAAAAATTGGACTTTTGGTAAATCCTATTGCTGGAATGGGTGGTAGAGTGGGACTTAAAGGAACTGATGGAGCAGATATTTTAGAAAAAGCAATTTCACTTGGTGCTGTTCAAGAGGCTCCTGAAAAGGCAAAGAAAGCTTTAGCTAAAGTTGTTGAATTAAAAGATAAGTTTAAAATTTATACTGCAAGTGGTCTAATGGGAGAAGATGAATGTAAAGAGCTTGGACTAAATTATGAAGTTGTCTATAATTCAGCTGAAAAATCTTCAGTTACAGATTCAAGAGAGCTTTTGAAATACTTTTTAGAAAATGGTATTGATTTGATTTTCTTTGTAGGTGGAGATGGAACCGCAAGAGATGTTTATTCCATTATCGAAGATAAAATAGCTGTAATCGGAGTTCCTGCAGGAGTAAAAATTCATTCACCTGTTTATGGCAATACTCCTGAACAAGCTGGAAGTCTGCTTTTTGAAGTTATAAATGGTGTTGAACTACCTGTAATTGAAAAAGATGTTGTGGATATTGACGAAGATGCATTTAGAGATGATAGAGTAGAAGTTAGACTTTACGGTTATTTAAAAGTACCTTTTGATCAAAGATATTTACAAAACAAAAAATCACAAACTCCTCAATCAGATAGCGATGCTCAAGTTTCAATTGCATGTGATATAATTGATGATATGAAAGATGATATCTTTTATATAATTGGATCAGGAACAACTCCTATGTACATTATGAAAGAATTGGACTTACCGTACACTGTATTGGGTGTCGATATAATAAAAAATAAAAAACTTGTGAAAAAAGATTGTAGCGAAAAAGACATACTTGAAATAATAGGAGATGAAAGAGCTATTTTGATTGTAACCCCAATGGGTGGTCAAGGCTATGTTTTCGGTCGTGGAAATCAACAATTAAGTGCAAATGTTTTAAGAAAGATAGACAAAAGAGACATTATAATAATTGCGACAAATGGGAAATTGGAGAGTATAACATCAAGACATCTAGTAGCTTACACAATGGATGAAGAAGTGGATAAAAAATTAAAAGGCTACTATAGAGTTAAAATCGGATATGAAAGAGAAAAAATGATGTTAGTGGATAATGAATAAAAAATTAGGCGATAGGAATATCGTCTTTTTTATTAAAAATATTTTTATAATTTTCTATTGACATAAATGAAATAAATTGATATGATATGAATGAATATAAAAATAAATTCATTCATATCATATTTTAAAGAAAGGAGATAAACCTATGTCAGAGGATAAAAAAATTCTTTTGAAAAAATCAGCATATAATGTTTTTTCAAAAAAAGGCTATAAAGCTACGGGCATTTCTGAAATAGCAAAAAAAGCTGGAATGGCTGTGGGTTCTTTTTATAATTATTATGATAGCAAGGAAGAAATATTTTTAGATGTCTATGTTGATGAAAATAATCGTGTACGACAAGTTATGATTGATGAAATTGACTGGAAAGGAGATATGGGAGAGCTTGTAGTTCAAATTTTTGCTTTGAGCCGAAAATTCGTTTCTTCAAATAAAATTCTTAGAGAATGGTATAATCCAATTATTTCTACTGAATTGCATAATTACTATTATTCCAAAGATGGACAAGATAGGAATCCATTCCATAAATTTTTAGTGGATACTTTTACTAATCGTATGTTGGCTGAAAATTATTCAGAGGAAAAAATTCAAGAAGTTCTTAAAGTTTATAAACTTTTTTACTATATGGATACACATATCACTGAAAATGAATTTCCAGAAATAAGTAAAACAATAGAACTTTTGGCAACTTATTTTGTAAAAGGACTTGAAAAATAATGAGTAGAGTTCTTTTTTTAAGAAACTAAATGAATGAATTTTCGCTTTTGTTCATTCATTTATAAAATAAATTCTATTATTATAAAATGAAAGGAAAAATTATGAAAGGACGTTCAAAAATGTTAAAAATTTTAATATCAATCTTAGTAATTGGTACTATTGCTTGCTTTATTACTTGGGGAATAATATCATATCTTGGTAGTACAGAAATATTACAAGTAAAATCAATTGAAAATACTGGTGGAAATGTATATCTAATTCGTTTAACAAAACCTCAAAAGAAGGGTTGGACAGCAGGCTCTTATGCAAAGATTACTTTGCCAGAAGTTGAAAAGAAAGATAAAAGAATACGTTGGTTAACTATTACAAGTTTAGATAATGAAGATGAACTTGTATTACTAACAAAAAATAGCGGAAGTGCTTTTAAGAAAAATTTAACAAGTTTATCACAAGGTTCAGAAGTAAAAATAAGTTGGATAGGCTCTAAATTAAAAATTAAAGATGAAAATTCACCACTTGTACTTTTTGGATCAGATGTAGGTATTGCTACTATAAGGCCTATTGTAAAAGAGTGGGCAGGGAAGAGGGAAATTATTTTAAATCATTTTGATAAAAATGTTTTGGCTTTTGATAACGAACTGTCAGATTTATCTTCAAAAAATGAAAAGTTAAATTATAGTAGAAGTAATAGCCTTGAACAAAGTAAGGAAAAACTAGAAGAGGCTGTAAACAAATATGGAAATAAAGCAATTTATATTTTAACTGGACAGCCAGATGATGTTGAATCAATGAGTAAATATCTAAAAGAAAAAGGAATTGATAATAAGCAAATTAAAATAGATAAGTTTAGAGGTTTAAAATAAATTTTTTTAATCTAATTTTTTAGAAAATTTTTAAAATAATGGAGGTTTAATTCTCCATTATTTTTTATTCATTTTTATTTAGTACTACCTTTTTGAACTAAAGTGTGTTATAATAATATTGTCTAAGGTTCCTGTCTGATTATGCCTACAGAATTTATAAGGGATTACGGAGTTCTTACTTTGATGGCAGCTCTGTTATGGAGAAACCGTGAGATTTAAGACAGTTTGCCCACCTTCAAATATGAAGGTTTATATAATGACAGGGACCAAAAGACTTTATTAATAAATAATAATTAGGAGGTTTTTTATGAGCTTAGTAAAGTATATTGAACAAAGACGTTTAGAAAAAGAAAGAGAAGTTAGAAGAAAAATAAGAAAAGAAAAATTAACAAGTGCTGCAAAAATTGCTGCAGGAGTTGCTGTTGGTGCAGGAGTTGGAATCTTGTTTGCTCCTAAGTCAGGAAAAGAAACAAGAGAAGATATTGTCAAAGCAACTAAAGAGGGCGTTGGATATGTAAGTGAAAATGTGAATTGTGCAGTTAAGGCTGTAGCTGAAAAAGCTAGAGAAGTTAAAGAAGCTGTTGGAGAAAAATATGATAATTTCGCTAATAGAAATATGACTGAAATATCTCCTGAAGTTGACGAAATAGATGTTACAGAGATAGCTGAAACAACAGAAGAATAGTGAGGGAAAAATGGTAACTATTGATTTAGATTTAACTTTAAGAGTTATTCTTTATTTAGTAGCGATAGTTTGCTTGTTAGCATGTATTTGTTTCTTTATTAAATTGATAAAGGTTTTTGGAAAAATAAATACGATTTTGGAAAAGAGCGAAGAAGGATTAGTTTCAAGTGCCGAAAAATTGCCAAGTTTAGTTGAAAATGCTGATAAGGCTATTGCTAATGCTAATGAAATTCTTGAAAAGACAGATGAAATTTTAGCCGATACAAAGGATAATATAACTGAGAGTGTCGAAAACATCAATTTAACTCTTGAAAATGTAAGAGATATTACTGATGATGTTACAACATCTACTAGATTTGTTGCAGAACAAGTTGTTGATACTACACTAGACATTAGAGAAAATGTCGATATGATGGTCGACAAAGTAGATATGATTATGAATATTATAGAAACTATTAAATCTTATTTTAAGAAAAAATAATTTTTATACTATCGACTTTTGATAGATTTCTGTTTTTTTATAAAGATAGGAGGACATTATGGGAGTTATAGGAAAATCAGAATTGTTGGAATCATTGTATAAAATTGGAGAGGGAAAGGCTAGTTATAAGTTATATAAAATGCTGGTTTTAGCATTTTTAGCAGGATTGTTTATTGCATTGAGCGGACTTTCTTATGTAGTTGTTAATACGGGAATGGCGAGTTTAAACGCAACTTATGGAAAATTTATTTCAGGGATTTGTTTCTCTTTTGGGCTTTTTGCTGTAGTTGTTGCTGGTGCTGATTTATTTACAGGAAATGTTTTGATGTTAGCTCCTGCATTAGGAAAGAGAATTACATTTCCAAAGATGTTTAGAAATTGGGTATTTGTTTACCTATTTAACTTTGTCGGTTCAATTTTTGTATCACTAGTTGTTTATTTCGCAAGTGTTATGACACCGGAAATGCTTGCGTTTTTACATAAAATTACTGTTGCAAAAACTACAGAAAGTTTTACAGTTCTTTTATTCAAGGGAATAGGATGTAATATTTTTGTTTGCTTGGGTGTTTGGATGTCCTATGCATGTAAAGATGGAGTTTCAAAATTCTGTGCCTGTGCAATATCTGTTATATTATTTTTGATTTGTGGATTTGAGCATAGCATTGCGAATATGTTCTATCTTTCATATTCTTTTATAATATCAGATATAAGTGCCGGTGCAGTTATATATGATTTAATTCCTGTTACAATAGGAAATATAATTGGAGGAAGTATAGTAGCTATTAGTTATTATCTTGCTTATAAAGAATAGGAGTTGTAATTATGTTGGAATTTCCAAAAAAAATTAATGTAAAATTAACTTTGTATAATGAAGATTATTCGTTTGGAAATGGGTTATACAGACTACTTTTGTTGATTGATGAATATAAGTCAGTTAATAGGGCATGTAAAGAAATGCGAATGGCATATTCTAAAGCTTACAAAATGATAGTTCGCTCTGAAAAAGATTTAAACTGTAAACTTCTTGTTGGAAAAATCGGGGGAAAAGGTGGCGGTGGATCAACACTCACACCAGAAGCGAGAGAATTACTAGACTTATATGAAAAATTAAATCTAAAGACAAAAGAATTTGTAGCAAAAGAAATTGCAAATTTTGAAAAGAAAATTGATGAAACGGAGAGTTAAAAATCTCCGTTTTTTTGAATAAAATAATTTTACATATATCCATAAGAAAACATTATAACTTATTAGTAATTAAATTTAATTAAAGCTGGGTATGTTATATTATACAAAAATATATAAGGAGGTCTTTTAAGATGGATCATGTAAAAGGATTAGAAAATGTAGTTGAAAATTCAAAGAATTTAGCAGGAGCTCTACCTAATGAAATAAAAGCTTTTAGAAATTTTTCTGGAGAAGTTTTCAAAGATGGGGCATTAACTGTAAAAGAAAAAGAATTTATAACACTTGGAATTGCAATTGCTGTTCGTTGTGAAGGCTGTATTGAAGCCCATGTAAGAAATCTTATTAATTTAAAAGTTACGAGAGAAGAAATTGCAGAAATTATTTCAGTTGCAGTTGTTATGGGCGGTGGACCTTCAACGGTCTATGGAGCAAAGGCTTTAGAAGCATTTGACCAATTATCTAAATAAGAACCTCACCCTCCCACGATACTTTTGCATCGGGTGGGTGCCCGGGAACCTTGTTGCTTTGCAATAAAAATAAATTATAAAAAGTGGTAATATCACCACTTTTTTTGTTGAAAAAATATTTTTTTTATGTTAAAATTATACGGTAATTTTTATAGAAATTAAATTTAAAAGATTAGTGTTTTGCTTGGCACCCACTTTAAAAATCAAGTGCTGGGGCACTGTGCCCTTTTTTTGTTGAACAAAGCACTCCAAAAAGGAGGAAATATGGACGTAAAAAAAATTACAAGACAGGGAATGGTTGCAGCAATTTATGTTGTTTTAACAATTATTTCAGAATCTTTTGGATTGGGATATGGAAGTTTACAATTTAGACTTTCAGAAACTTTAGCAATTTTGCCATTTTTTAATCCGGAATACACAATAGGGGTAACATTAGGTTGTTTTTTAGCAAATATTGCAAGTACAGTAGGAATTGTCGATATGGTTGTCGGAACTTTGGCAACTTTTGTAGTTGCATTGATTATGACTAAAATCAAAAACTTCTATTTAGCTTGTTTAGTTCCTGTAATTGTAGGAATGGTTCCAATAGCATTGGAAATATATCTTATGTTGCCAAACCCGGTAGGATTTTGGGGTATATTAGGGGAACTAATGCTTTCAGAGGCTTTAGTTATCTACGCAGTAGGAGTTCCTGTTTTTTATATTTTATGTAAAAATAAAGCTTTGACAAAAGCTTTAGAATTTAAAAGAAAAATTAGATAAGTAGAAATTGGTGTGCTTGTTCATGCCAATTTTTTTATCCTAAAAATTAAGTTAACTGTAAAAATAAATAAATATACTAAAAGACCTTTTCAAATTTAGCAAAATGTGGTAAACTTTGATTGTATATTTATTATTAAGGAGAAATATTATGTGGTTTTTTGATATAATTAAAGTCATTATTTTAGGTATTGTTGAAGGAATTACAGAATGGTTACCTGTCAGCAGTACGGGTCATATGATTTTAGTTGACGAATTTTTGAAATTAAATCAGTCTGCTGAATTTAAGGAGATGTTTTTAGTTGTTATTCAACTTGGGGCGATTCTTGCAGTAGTAATTATGTATTTTAATAAGTTGAATCCTTTTTCTAAAAAGAAAACTAAGGAACAACAAAAAGATACAATTAATATGTGGTTAAAGGTTATTGTCGGAGTTATTCCTGCAGGAGTGTTGGGAGTACTTTTTGATAAAACTTTGGAAAAATATTTTTATAATTTCCCTACAGTTGCGTTTACTTTAGTTTTATATGGTATTTTATTTATAGTTGTTGAGAACAATCCAAATTTAAAGAAACAAAATGTAAAAAGATTTGAAGATTTAAGTTATTCACTAGCTTTTTATGTAGGATGTTTTCAAGTTTTAAGTTTAATTCCGGGAACTTCAAGATCAGGAGCTACGATTATTGGTGCATTGATTCTTGGACTTTCAAGAAGTTTGGCTGCAGAATTTTCATTTTTTATGTCAATTCCAGTTATGTTTGGAGCAAGTTTATTAAAACTTAGAAAATTTGGCTTTGCATTTAACTTTTTCCAATTTTTCATCTTATTACTTGGAATGTTAGTGGCATTTGTGGTTTCTGTTATGGCAATCAAAATGTTGATGAAATATATTAAAAAGCATGACTTCAAAGTCTTTGGATATTATAGAATAGTACTTGGTGTAATTTTAATTCTATATTATATTATCCACTAATATAATTTAAAAATTGATATAAAAAGTTAAGTAGAAGATTTCTATTTGACTTTTTTTGTTATATTTGGTAAACTGAGTTAACATAATAAAGGAGGATATCTATGAAAAAAAGATTTCTAATTACAGCATTAGCGATTTGTTTTTGTGGAGCTCTTGTTTCTTGTAAGCCAAAGGAACAATCTGAAGAAAAATCGAAAGATAATAGTCAAGTAAATGTAAAAGAGAAAAAAGTTAAAGAAAACACTAAAGAAGATAATTCAGAAAAAAAGCCTGAAGAAAAACCAAAAGAAAAACCTGAAGAAAAAAAAGAAGAAAAGGGTTTGAATTTTATTGCAAAAGATTTGGGAAATAACGATGTGAAAAAAGTTGTATCTAAAGGAGATAAAATGTCCTTTGATATCTATACTGTTGGAATGAATTTTACGATAAAATTAGATGGAAAAGAGTATTCTGCAGAAGATGCTATTTCAAAAGGAATTTTTGATGAGGATAAACTTATTGAAAAACTCGAAAAAGATAAAGAAGACAAAAAATGCACGACTGAAATTTATAAAGATGGTGGTACTATAATATATAGATATAAAGATTATTCTATTGTAAAATACAATACTGTTGATGGAGATGAAGATATGTATTTTACAAGAGAAAAAGATTTAGAGTCTTTGGAAAAAATATTAAGTAAAAACTAGGTTAAAAAGGTCAACAACTGAGAGATTGTTGACTTTTTTATAACTTTTAAAAAGTAAAAAATTGTCTAAAAAGCAAAAAAATTTCAAGTCATAATAATTTGCAAAGTAATGCTCCCAACACGCCATTTCTACCGAAACGAAGCGTTGCTGAGTGTAGTAGTGAAATCTCCTAAAGCCCCTAGGATATCAAGAAGCTTTGTATAGAAAAATACTCTTTAAAGTATAAAATTTCCGCAAAAAAATCGCAGAATCTAATCTGCGATTTTTATTGTGAAACAACAAGGTTCCCGGGCACCCACCCGATGCGAAGAATCGTGGAAGGGTGGGGTTCTTATTAAAACTTATTTTATTACTTAATCAGCTATTATTAAACCATAATGTCCATCTTTTCTTTTATAAAGAACATTTGTTTTATAATCTTTTGCATTTTTGAAAATGAAAAAGTCATGGTTTAAAAGTTCTATTTGTAAAATGGCTTCTTCTTCAGACATTGTAGCTACGTCAAAGTTTTTAACTCTTACAATTTTTGATTCTTCTTCTTCCAAAGGTTCAGCTATTTTTTCAAATCTTATAGTTTCTAATGCTTGATATTTCTTCTGTAATTTAGTTTTGTTTTTCCTTATTTGTCTTTCAAGATTATCCAAAACTATATCTATTGAAGTGTACATATCATTTGTACTTTCTTCTGCTCTAAGTATTGTACTGTTTGGTAAATAAATTGTAGCTTCAAAAATTTTATCATTTTTAACTGCACTGTAAGTAACTTTACCTTCGATATCTTTAGAGAAAAATTTATCCAATTTTTCAAATTTTTTAGCAGTAATTTCTCTCAAAGCATCAGTAACTTCAATGTTTTTACCTATAAATTTTAACTTCATACAAATACCTCCCTAACATTTTTTATAATTACATAAAATGTAAATATAACGTTACTTATATTATACCATATTTTTTCATTAAATACCTAAATTGAAACTAAAATTTTTGTTTTATATTTTTTTAATATACTTAATTAATATCTATTATAAAATGATATTTTATTGAAAGTAAAAAAATCCATAAATACGATGTAAACAAAGTAAAAATGGATTTTATAGATATATTTTATAAAGATATTTTTAAAAGAAATTTAACGCATAAAAAATACTTTATATATAGCAAATAGTAATACTAAAGCTAATAGGATATACCCGATACAAACAAAATATTTAGTCGGTCTTGCAGATTTATCCATTTTATATAATTTAGTTTCCACATACGCAAGTCTTGCTATCGCTATTACAAATAATATACGTAAGATTAAATTAGCATCCATTTTAAATCCCCCCTTTAAATATTTTTTAGTGAGTACATATTATATAATTGCACTATTTTTGTTCTCAAGTTCTTTGTTATTTAATTAAACAATCTTTAAATTGATAAATTATAATCATATTTTTTTTGTAATTTATAGAATTATTATATCACAGAATATAAATTTATAAAAGTCTTATATTAAAAATATTTTTATGATATAATATTATTTTAAGGATGTGTTTAAAGGAGATATTATGAAAAGAGATACTGTACTTATAACTGGCTCATCAAGGGGAATTGGCTCTGCGATTGCAAAGACTTTGGCAAAAGAAAATTATAATATAGTCATAAACTACAAAGAAAATGAAGTAGAAGCTAAAAAAGTTTTTGAAGAAATAAAAACATATAATCCAAATGTCTTGATGATAAGAGCAGATATAAGAAAAACTAACGAAGTTGAAAATATGTTTAATGAAATAGAAAAAGTATTTGAAAGTGTTGATATTTTGATAAATAATGCTGGAATTGCAAGTGTGAGATTTTTTCAGGATATTACAGAAGAAGAGTGGGAAGATATCTTTAATGTAAATGTACATGGTTCATATCGTTGCATAAAAAGAGCTATTCCTTCAATGATTAATAATAAATATGGAAAGATAATCGGAATAAGTTCAATATGGGGAGTTACTGGTGGATCACTTGAAGCACATTACTCAGCGACTAAGGGTGCAATTATTTCTATGAATAAGGCTCTTGCAAAGGAGCTTGGGTATTCTGGTATAACTGTAAATACAGTTGCACCAGGTGGAGTTGATACTGATATGTTGAAAAATTTACCAAAGGAGAGTATTGACGAATACTGCTCTGAATTTCCTTTACAAAGACTTGCTAAGCCAGAAGAAATTGCAAATGTTGTAAAATTTTTAATTTCAAAAGAGGCTTCTTATATAACAGGACATGTTTTAAATGTAAATGGAGGAGCTTTTATTTGAAAAATATTGAAAAAAACATAAAAAAGCTATTTACAAAAGATAAAAAAAGTTGTATAATTTATCCGTGGCTATAAATTATCGCGGCAAATAATTTATGGGGAGTATGAAAATATGGCAAAAATGATGGGACCTAGATTTAAACAATCAAGAAGACTAGGCTTAAACGTATGCGGACACCCAAAAGCTAACAAAAGAATGGGTAAAGGTCTTGCAAGAAACGACAAAAAATTAACAGAATATGGTTTACAATTACTTGAAAAGCAAAGATTAAGAGCTTACTATGGAGTAATGGAAAAACAATTCAGAACTTATGTAGAAAAAGCACTTAGACAAAAAGAACGTATAACAGGGGATGCTCTTGTTATGATGTTAGAAACAAGATTAGATAATCTTGTTTACAGAATGGGATTTGCTTCTTCAATTAGACAAGCAAGACAAATGGTAGTTCATGGACATATGCTTGTTAATGGAAAGAAAGTTGATATACCTTCATACGCGGTACAAGTTGGAGATGAAATCACTTTAAGAGAAAAATCACAAAAAGTTGAAATGTTCAAAGAAAACTTTGAATCTACATTCTTAGGAGTTGTTCCTTACATCGAAAAGAAAGAAGGATTAAAAGCAACTTTAACAAGAATGCCTGAAAGAGACGAAGTTCCTATTGAAATTCAAGACTCATTAGTAGTAGAATTCTACTCAAGATTAATTTAACAAAACAAAGCACGAATTATCGTGCTTTTTGTTTGCAAAAATATAAGAACCTAACCATTCCACAATGCTTCGTATTTGGTGCCAGAGAACCTTGTTGTTTCACAATAAAAAGTGATGTATTAGACTTTACATCACTTTTTTCTTTAAAATTTATTAAAATTTATTTCTCTTTCATAAACAATGCTATTACAAACGCTATAAAACTTGGAATTATCCAGTTAAAACCTACACTACTTAATGGTAAGATAGTTATAAATTCAAAAAGTCCAGATTGTTCATAAAGCACTTGAATAAAACTTATTGTAACTGCTGTAAATGTTGGAAGTTTAAAGATTAAATCATTTTTAATTCTGTCTTTAAAAAACGCAAGTATTATTAAAATAATTGTTGGCGGATAAACAACTGCGAGTATTGGAGCACCTATTTTTACAATTCCTTTAACTCCAATTATGGCAGTTACAGTTCCAAATAAACATATACAAAGTATAAATGTAGAATATTTTATTTTTCCTTTTGTAATATTTACTAAATATTCTCCAGATGCAGATGTAAGTCCTATTGAAGTTGTTAAACAAGCAAGGAATGATGCCAAACCTAAGGCGATTTTTCCTGCATTTCCTAAAAGGTTTTGTGTTACATTTACAATTATTTGTGATTGTTCAACATCAATTCCATATTTTGTAGAAACAGTTGCTCCTAAATATGTAAGTCCACCATAAATTAATCCTAAAGTAGTGCAAGCGATAAGACCTGATTTAAACAACATTTTTATTTGTTGTTTTGGTTCACTGTAGCCTTTATTTTTTAGTGTTAGCATTAAAACTGATCCTACTGCCAAAGATACAAAACAATCCATTGTTTGATAACCGTCAATCAACCCTTTTCCTAAAACACTGTTTATTTTAGCAGTTTCTGCAGGGGCACCAAGTGGAGAAATAATTCCTTTAACAATTATTACAACAAGTGCAAGAATTAAAAAAGGAGTTAAAAATTTTCCAATAATATCAACAACCTTTGATGGTCTAACAGTTAAAAAATAAGTTAGCGTAAAGAATATTACAGCTACGGCTGTTATAGTATATATGTTATGAAATCCCAATATCGGTTTGATTCCCATTTCATAAGCTGTTGCACCCGTTCTTGGAATTACAAGAAGAGGTCCTACACACATAATAACCATAAAACTTAAAACTAATGCTGGTGTTTTTCCAATTGGGCTAAAAAATTTCATTATATCACATTCATAGCATGTAACTGCCATTAAAGCCACAAGAGCAAGACCTACAGCTGTAACTGTAAAACCCAAAAATGTTATAAACCATGAACTACCGGAAAGAACTCCCAAATATGGGGGAAAAATCAGATTTCCTGCTCCAAAAAACATTGCAAAAAGTGCAAAACCAAACGTTAACATATCAATTATGCTATTTTTTTTGTTCATTACATTCTCTCTCCTTAAAAATAAAAAAACTAAAATATCAAAACTTACAAAATTTTGTATTTTGCATAACAATATTTTACAAGAAATTCAGAAAAAACTCAATACTAAAAGTGGTGTTTGTAAAAATTTTTTTAAATATATTTTATTAATTTTTATAATCTTAAAGTAAGTTATTGCAATTTACAACATAATAATTTAATTTGATATCACTTGAAATCAGAAATGCTATATGGTATAATTTAGTTGGGGTGGAATATTTTAGTATTTGATTGATTGTAGGAGGATTTTTATGAAAACAAAAAGAATTATAATATTTAGCTTTTTCTTCATATTGGTATTATGGTCTTTTAGTACAAATAAATCCATAGCTAAAGATGTTCAAGACGAAATTCAGGATAAAGAGAAGGCATTGTCAAAAGAAGTAGATTTTGCTTCTGATGCCATTGCAAAATTTTATAACAATAGAGATTTGGGGGAAAAAAATAATTTAGAGTCCTATTTTTCAAAGGATGTCCTAAAACTTATGAATTATAAAATTAAGTATAATAATTTAAAGAGTAAAGAATTGGACAATTATTATTATAGATACGAAGTTACAGTAAAACCTGTTGAAGTTGAAAAGTGGAAACAAGATGGAAATATTTTTAACTTTAAATTGCAGGTTATTACTAAATTTACTTATTCTAAATCGGATGAAATTAGTGGTAATTCTTTAGTTTTAGAATTTACTGTTTTTAAAGATAAAGAAGGTAATTTAAAGATTACAAGATGTTACCAAAGTATTCATTCTGAAGTTAATGAAGCAAAATTCTATGATATGCTTTCTAAAAACGAAGATGTAGATAAATGGTTAAATGAAAATTTTGAAGAAGCGAAGAAAGATTTGGAAAAATCAAAGGATTATTTTGGATTAGACTTTTACAGAATTATTGCAGTTTTTGATTAATAAAATTTTAAGTTAAATTTAAGATATTTGTATTAAAATCGGGTTATAAATGATTAATTATCATTTTATCTCGATTTTTTTACATAAATAATGTTATTAATATTATATAATAATTTAATGAAAAAACTTTGTAAATATGTTAGAATAGGTAATGTAAAAGAAAATACTCTTGAACAGTTCTTTTATTATAAAATAGCAATTAAATTAAGGAGTAGTCATGGAAAAGAAAATTAAGAGATGTAGTTGGGCGAATTATAATCAACTTGAACAGAAATACCACGATGAGAAATGGGGAATCCCTGAATTTAACGATAAAGAACTATTTAAGATGCTTTGTTTAGAGGGAATGCAAGCGGGGCTTAGCTGGGTTACCATACTAAATAAAATGCGAGCGTTATGTGAATCCTATGATGATTTTGACCCTGAAATAGTTGTAAACTATAATGAAAAAAAGGAAGAAGAGCTTCTTCAAAACGAAGGAATCATACGCAATCGTTTGAAAGTGAAATCTGTTGCAATTAATGCAAAAGCTTACTTTAAGGTATGTGAGGAGTTCGGTTCATTTAGCAACTATTTATGGGGCTTTGTAGATCATAAGCCTATTATCAATTATTGGAAATTAATTGAAGAAGTTCCTGCAAAAACGGAGCTTTCTGAAAAAATAAGCAAAGATTTGAAAAAAAGAGGCTTTAAGTTTGTTGGCTCTACTATTGTATATGCTTTTATGCAAGCTGTAGGAATGGTTAATGATCACCTTTTAGATTGTGATTTTAGAAGAGTGGATAAAGAATAGATTTTTATAATAAACTAATGAAAAAACTTTTTAAATATGGTAGAATAGATATTGTAGAAGAAAACATTTTTGGAGGTATGATATGAAAAGAAATGAAGTTGATAAAATTTTAACTTGGAATTTGAGTGATCTTTTTAAAACAGAAGAAGATTACAAAAAAGCTCTTAAGGAAATAGTAGATAAAACAGATGAGCTAGTAAAGATTTATGAAGGAAAACTTGACTGTTATTGTACTATAAATAGCTGTTTGGAAGATTTAAAACCTATTTATGTATTGATTGATTTAACTGCAAGTTATGCAAGTTTGGATTATGAAACAGATTTAGGTGGAAAAGAAGCATTCGAAAGAATGGTAGATTTTGAAAATACAATAGCTCCGGTTTATGCAAAACTTAGTTTTGTTGAAACTGAAATTCTAGCAAATGATAAGAAAATTATAGAAAAAGCAATGGAAGAAAATTCTGAAAACAGAAGATTTTTAGAAAAACTTTTAGATAGAAAAGATCATACTTTATCAAAAGAAGTAGAAAGTACACTTTCAGCTTTGTCAGGAAGTTTTGAAACTCCTTACAGAGTTTACCAACAATCAAAAATGCAAGACTTATCTTTTGAAGATGTTGAAGTAAATGGTGTAAAAACACCAATGACTTACAATGTTTTTGAAGGAAGCTATGAAGTTAATGCTAATACTGAATTTAGAAGAGATGCTTTTAAAAAATTCTACAAAACTTTAGAAAAATATGAAAATACTTTTGCAAGTGCATATTATAGCAATGTTCAACAAGATAAGGCAATGTCTAAAGTTAGAAAATACGACAGTGTTTTTGATTATCTTCTATCTTCACAAGAAGTTACAATGGATATGTACAATAGACAATGTGATGTTATTATGGAAAAACTTGCACCTCATATTAGAAAATATGCAAGACTTTTAAAGAGAGTAAATAAATTAGATAAAATGACTTTTTCTGATATGAAAATGCCTCTAGACTCAGAATTTCAAAAAGTTTACAGCATTGATGAATGTAAAAATATGGTTATTGAAGGACTATCTGTTTTAGGAAATGATTATAAGGCTTATTTGGAAAGAGCTTTTGATAATAGATATATAGACTATGTTGACAATGAAGGAAAGGCTTCAGGGGCTTTCTGTGCAAGTCCTTATAAAGTTCATCCTTATGTCCTTTTAACTTGGTCAGGAAATATGTCCGATATTCTTACAATCGCTCATGAACTTGGACATGGTGGGCATTTTTCACTTTGCCATCAAAATCAAAATATTTTAAATGTTGATTGTTCAACTTATTTTGTAGAAGCACCATCAACAACAAATGAATTGATTATGGCTCATTATTTACTTGAAAATGCAAAGACTGATAGGGAAAGAAGATGGATTATTTCTGAAATAATCTCAAAAACATATTATCATAATTTCGTAACACATTTCTTAGAAGCATATTATCAAAGAGAGGTTTATAAAATTATAGATAAAGGTGGCGCTGTTGATGCTGAAACTTTAAATACAATCTTTAAAGAAACTATGGAAAAATTCTTTGGAGAAGATGTAGAACTTGTAGATGGAGTTGAAAGAACTTGGATGAGGCAACCTCATTACTACATGGGACTTTATTCATATACTTACAGTGCAGGTTTAACAATTGGAACACAAATGTGTCTAAATATTTTAAAGGATAATTCAAAGGCAAAACAATGGATTGAAGTTTTAAAAGCTGGTGGAAGCAAAAATCCAGTAGATCTTGCAAAAATGGCAGATGTTGATATTACAACAGATAAGCCACTTCTTAATACAATAGAGTATATTGGAAGTCTAATTGACGAAATGGAAAGATTAACTGATAAGATAGAAAAAGAATAATTTACAAAAGGTACTGATTAAATCAGTATCTTTTTTTGTACAAAAATAGGAGCTTAAAGCTCCCTAAATGCTTATATAAAAATATTCATATAAAGAAATGTTGTTAGTATTGATGCAAACACAGTAAGTACCATATTTCTAGTTATATATGAAACTACTGAAGCAACCCCAATTGTAACTACATACATTAATTTGTTAGCTGACTCTGCAACTAAGACTTCTCTTAAAATCAGTACAGACATTGAAGTATAAGGTACTATTTTAAAGAAAGTCATCAATTTTTTATTAAAAGTTTTTCCTTTGAGAAAGAATAATGGAAGAACTTTTGGAATAATTGTTACAGCAGCGGCAATTAATGTGCCGACGATATAATAGTAATATTTGCCCATAATTTCTTCTTATTCTCTCCTTATTCTTTTATTTCTTCTTTATCTTCTAAAGTTTCATCACCTATTAAAAATATTCCTACTATTGAAGAAAGTATTATTGAAAAAACAATATCCCAACCTAGTGGAAATACCTTAGTATAATAGATAATAGCATATATTATTGCTGTTACTATAACAATTCTTATAGTTATAAAATGTTTTTTTACATTTGGAACAAGTAGAGCTATGAAAAGTCCAAGAAGACCAACACTAAAAGCAGTTCTTATATCTTTTGGTAAAAAATCTCCCAAAAAATAACCTACTATTGTAAAAATTCCCCAAATAAAATAGGGTGGAATTTGTACTCCAAGTGTAAATGATGTATTTACTTTTTCTTTGTTAAATGAAAGTATAGAAAAACTTTCATCTGTTAATAACCATCCTACTATAGGGAATGCCTTATGATTTACCTTATCTACAGTTGCTCCAAGAGTAGCGGACATAAGGAATAGTCTTGTATTTAATAAGAATACGGAAACTGCAATTCCAAAAAGTGGAACACCTGATATTAAAAAACCTACCAACATAAATTGGGCAGCACCCGAATATAAAACAAAAGAACTTAAAAAAGCATGTAATAAACCCAGCGATTTAGCATTGCATAGAATTCCCAAAGTAATTGCTGATGGGATATAACCTATCCATATAGGTATTGAATGTCGAACACCTGATAAAAAGTTATTATTTGTCGATTTCATATTTCCCCCATAAATATTAGAACCTAATATTCTATCTCTCTCCTATCTTCTAATGCTTTTAAAAATGTTAATTCATCATAATTGTCTATGCTTCTACCTATTGGAATTCCATTAGCAATTTTTGAAATTTTTAGGTCTTTGAATTTTTTTAGTAAATCGACAATATAAAGCTCAGTTAATTCGCCGTCAATTGTTTGACTGATAGCAAATATAACTTCCTTTACATTATCTTTTTCAATTCTCTCCAAAAGAGAATCCACATTTAGGTCATCTAAAGTTATTCCCTCTCTTGGAGTAACAAGGCCATTTAAAATATGATAAGTTCCCTTATAAACTTTAGTTTTTTCTAAACTTATAACACCTTGCATATCTTCTACAACAGTAATAATTGACTTATCTCTTTTTTCATCTGCACAAATATTACAAATTTCATTTTCTGTTAAATTTCCACAAATTTTACAATGATGAGTATTTTTTTTCATATTTATAAGACTTTTAGCAAATTCAATAGTATAATCATCATCCATTTCTAAAATTTTCAAAGCCATTTTAGTCGCTGATTTTCTCCCAATAGATGGAAGTTTTGACAAATAATGAATAACTTCATCTATAGATTTAGTATAATTATTCATTTTTATAATCCTGGAATATTAATTCCAGCTGTTATTTTATTGATTTCTGAATCGTGTTTTTCTTGAGCTTTTCTATTAGCTTCATTTATAGCAGTTATAATTAAATCTTGTAACATTTCAATGTCGTCTGGATCAACAACTTCAGGATCAAGTTTAATACTTAAAACTTCCTTTTTTCCATTTACAGTTACTTCAACTGCTCCACCACCTGAAGTAGCAGAAACTTCTTCTTCATCTAACATTTTTTGCGTATTTTCAAGATCTTTTTGCATTTTTTGCATTTGTTTCATCATATTACCCATATTCACTCCGCCACCGAATTTAGGGAAACCGCCTTTAGCCATAAACTACCTCCTAAAAAATAAAATTATTTAATATTAATTTCACAACATTTTACTAAAAAGTTTTTGTTAATCTAATAACATAAAACTTTAAAAATTATACTTTATAATAGCATTTTTTTGAGTAGAAATCAATAATTTACAATAACAAGATAAAGTAATTACAAAAATTTTTTACATAAAAAAGACAATATATGAATAAATATTTTTTCTATATTGTCTTTATAAATTTTTATGTTTTTTATTGCGAAGCAACAAGGTTCTCGGGCACCCACCCGATGCGAAGCAACGAGGAAGGGTGGGGTTGTTATTGCGAAGCAACAAGGTTCTCGGGTACCCACCCGATGCGAAGCATCGTGGAAGGGTGAGGTTCTTATCTACTTGGATCTGTAATAAATGCAGTAAAAGTAATTAAATTTGCTTTGCTATTTTCGTCATAGTCTGTAATAATTACATAGAAAGAACTATCCATTTTTATATCTATCTTATCACCTTTGCTAGGGGCACTTGTAGATTTCATTCCTATTTTTGTTACAGATTTTGCCTTTGCGCCTTTTTCATCAATTTTAAGTGTAGAGTTCTGCTTAGCATCGCTTACTTTAAGACTCATATCAGGCAATAACTTCTCTAATTTAAAAGAATTTAACATTTTACCAAGACCGATTTTTTCAAATAAATCCTTGAAATCAACATCAGACTTCGTATCTATTTTTGGTAAAAAGAAATTAACCGTGTATCTTTCGTTACTTTCATCAATTTCTTTCATAAATCCAAGTAATTCATTTGAAGAATAGTATTTATTCTTTTTAGGCTTTATGAAATAAATAGTTGACTCATTTGATGAAATAGAAAATACTTCCTTTTCATCATCTGATATTGCAGATTTATTATCATAAACATTATACATTGTATTTACTTGTATCTTTGAACCATCAAGCTTTGTAAAATCTCGTTTTTCAGTCTTCTTCTCGATAAATGGTTTTTCCCATTTTACTTCATAATTGACTGTATCAATAAAAGCTGCTACTAAGTCAGAACCTAATTCATCTTTGTCCAAAATTTCTTTTAAATTAGATTTTTGAAAATCTTGATAGGTTTTTGTGCCTTCTTTTGATGATTTAACAGTTTTGATATTGCCGTAATTAAGATTTTTAGTTTTGCCTTCTACATTTTGCAAATTTATCAAAATTAGACTTGCTAAACTTGTATTTTTAAAATTCAAATTTTGAAGATGTGCATCATCATACATTTTTAAAAAGTCTAAATCTTTTCTATCTTCTGTACAAAGAGAGATTAAATCCAGACATCTTTGTATTGATAGAGGAGACAAAACAAAATTTTCATCAGTTTTATTATTTTTTACCAAGGTAGAAAAAATATCTAAATTCACTTTATTCGTCATATTTGATTTTGAAGAGTCATAAGTGAGATTTTCTCTGTTTTCAGGAAACAGCTTTTCTGACTTTGAGCAAGATAATAAAGAAACTGAAATGAACAGTAAAAGAATAGTTTTAACAAGTTTTTTCATAGCATACCTCCGTTCTTAATACTACAATAACTTAAAAATAAACATTCTAACCAATAAAATTTGCATAAATCGTCAACGAGTTTTGAACAGGCATATTAACTCTTGTAAAGAAATCATTCAAAACATCATTTTCTTTTAAAACAAAACAATTATTCTTATCTAATTTATAACTTCCAAACTTAAATAAATATTCTTTACAATCGATATGTAAGAAATTTTCTTTTGGAAAATAATAAATTTCTTTTACACTCTCATCAAAAAGTTTAGAAATAGTTTTCTTGAAAATAGTTTCTTTTAAAACATCTTTAAAAGAAGTTAACTCAATTTTTTCGTGAATTTCATTTTTTTCTTCTGTAGGTTGTTCAACATTTTTAGTGTTTACTTCATTTGTTATGTCTTCGGTATTATTATCTTCTGTATTTTCTTCGCTTTCAGTACTTTCTATATCTTCTATAGTTTCTGTGTTTTCAACTATTTCAATATTTTTTTCTATTTCATTTGAAATATCTTCTTTTTCTACTAAATCAACTTGTAAATTTCCACTTTTAATAATTGTTTCAAGGGTTTCAAGTCTCTTTTCAATTTCAGATTTTTCTTTCTTAAATGAACAGATTTTTATAATTAAAAGTTCAGCTAGAGCATTTTGCATATCACTTTTTTTCATCTTATCTTCAACATCTAAAAGATTTTCTAAAATGAAAATAAGTTCATCCATTTCAAATTTATTTGAATGTTCTAAATATCTCTTATATTCAACATCATTTAAAGTTGTAAGCTCTTTTTTTATGCTCTTTACTAAAATTATATTTCTAAAATGTTTGATTAAATCAATGATTATATTATGTGGAGTCTTTCCATTTTTCACCAAATTTCTAAAAGTTTCAATAGTTTCGTTTTTGGATGAATTTAAAATTGACTTTGAAAGCTCAAAGAGCATATTTAAGTTCACAAGTCCCAAACATTCATTTATATCTTCAATAGTAATTTTTTCTTTTCCTGTTGCAACAACTTGATCCAAAAGACTTAAAGCATCTCTCATTGCACCTGAAGAAAGCTCAGAGATTAAATTAATTCCGTCTTCTTCTATCTTAACATTTAGATTATTTAAAACATAGTTTATATTTTCAACTATATCTGAATTACCAATCCTTTTAAACTCAAATCTTTGACATCTTGAAATAATTGTATCAGGAAGTTTATCAATTTCTGTTGTCGCAAGAATAAAAATTAAATGTTTAGGTGGGTCTTCTAAAATTTTTAAAAGAGCATTGAAGCCTTCATTTGTAATCATATGGGCTTCGTCTATTATATAGACTTTGTATTTTACGATTTGTGGGGGATAGATTACTTTTTCTTTTAATTCCCTTATATCATCAATACGTCTATTACTTGCAGCGTCCATCTCTACAACTTCAAGAGCCTTGTCTTCTAAAATCATTTTACAATTTTCACATTCATTGCAGGGATTTCCGTCAATTGGACTTAAACAATTAACTGCACGAGCGAAAATTTTAGCACAGCTTGTCTTTCCGGTTCCTCTAATTCCTGAAAAAAGATAGGCATGTCCTAAATTTCCCGTTCTTATTTGATTTTTTAAAATCTCAACAATATGTTCTTGACCAACTACTCTCGTAAAATCCTTAGGTCTAAACTCTCTATAAATAGCTTGTTTCAAAATTACACCTCTAATATTTTAATTAATATATATATATATATTATATCATAAAAATAATTGAATATCATAAATAAAAAAGAGATATTTAAAACTAAGCTTTCTAAATTGCAAAAGTCCAATATTTATAAAAAAATTAACAAAGTTCTTTATAAGTCCATTTTTAAACATTGACAACTATTTCTATTTTTTATAAAATATTCAGGTAGGGGAGAGAAAGATGAAAAAAGATAAATTATTTATTAGAATTGCCATGTCTATAATCGGTATGATTATATTGGGTATAGGAGTATTTTTTACAATTAAAGTTAATTTAGGGGTTGACCCTGCAAGTACAGTTGATCTTGGGATGTCAAAACAATTGGGATTAAGTTATGGAACTTGTGCAGTAATTTTTAATATAGTATTTTTGACTATAATATTTTTTGTGGATAAAAAATATATAAATATATCATCAATTTTAGCTATTTTTACGATAGGTTATACAGTTGAAGCAATGAATTTGATTTTTGGTTGGATTAATTTACAAGATTTGAGTTTGATTTATAAAATCATAATTTGTATTATAGGAACTTTTATTATAGCTATCGGTGTTACAATTTACATTTTTGCAGATTTAGGAGTTGGAGCAACCGACGGAATTTCTGAATTAATAAGTGATAAGACAAAATTTTCTTACAGAACCGTAAGAGTTATTTCTGATTTTCTACTTGTTATTATCGGATATTTAATGGGTGGAGTTGTTGGAATTGGAACTTTGATTATAACATTCTTTGCAGGACCTTTTATTCAGTTTACAAGAAAATTACTTGCTCCTTTTCTCAAAAAAATATTGGGTGCAGAATTGGTTGATAGCGTAAACCAAGATGATGAAAAATTTGAAAAAGAAGTTATTGCATAAAATAGGGGGAACCCTATTTTTTTGTTGCGAAAAGTGGTATTATATGTTTATAGTGTTCAATTAAAATCAAGGAGGTTTTTATGGATATTCTAAAATTGGTTAAAGAAAAAGAAGAAAAAGTTATAAAAATAAGACGAGATTTACATCAAATTCCCGAGTTAGAATTGGAACTTCCCAAAACTATGGAATATATTTCAAAAGTTTTAGATAAAATTGGTGTAAATTATAAAAAATTATTAAATGGGAATGCAATTGTCGTTCAAATTGACGGAGAACAAGAGGGTAAATGTATTGCGATAAGAGCCGATAGTGATGCACTTCCAGTTATTGAAGAAACAGGACTTTCTTTTGCTTCCACAAATGGAAATATGCATGCTTGTGGACATGACGGACATACTGCAATGGCACTTGGAGCCTGTATGATATTAAATGAAAATAGAAATAAACTCAAGGGAACAGTAAAAATATTTTTTCAACCTGGAGAAGAAACTCCGGGTGGGGCTTTACCTATGATTGAAGAGGGCTGTATGGAAAATCCGAAAGTTGATGCAGTTATCGGGCTTCATGAAGGCTGTTTAATTCCTATTGAATATGGCAAAATAGGTGTAAAATCTGGAGCAATAATGGCTTCAGCAGATATTTTTGAAATCTATGTAAAAGGAAAATCCTCACATGCTGCAACACCGCATCTTTCTGCAGATCCAATTGTAGTTTCATCAGAAATTGTACTTGGACTTCAAAAGATAATTTCAAGAGAAATAAATCCGATTTCAAATGCTGTTTTAACTATCGGAATAATAAGAGGGGGCACTGCTCATAATGTAATTCCTGAATCTGTTTACATCAAAGGAACAGTTAGGACTTTAGACGAAAAAGTAAGAGAATTTATTGCAAAGAGAATTGAAGAAATTGCAGATGGAATTGCAAAAGTCAACAATTGTGAATCTGAAACAATTTATCACTTCATGTATCCTGTAGTAATTAATGACGAAAAATTTACTGAATTTTTTATAGAAAATACAAAAGAAGTTTTAGGAGAGGACTCAGTTGAGATAATAAAAAATCCGAGTATGGGTGGAGAAGATGTTGCATACTTTTTACAAAAAGCAAAAGGAACTTACTTTATGCTTTCAAATCCAAAACTTTATGAAGGAGATAAAATATATCCACATCATCATAGCAAATTTGATGTCGAGGAAAGTTTATTTTACAAAGGAATGTGTGCAGTATTAGGAACTGTTTTTAAATATTTAAGCTAGAAAAATGGATTGTCGAAAATGACAATCCATTTTGTATTCTCAAATTTATTTTTTTATGTATCGAAGATACATTCATTTTTGTTTGCAACAAAAATGTGAGATTTCCACAGTCGATTGTACTCAAATCAAAGATTTGAACAATCTTTGTGTCAGCCCTAATTTTGCTTGTAAACAAGCAAAACTAAATGTATCGAAGATACATCAAAAAAATATTATAAACAAAAAAATCCCCAACATTGTTGAGGATTCAACAATGTTGAGGATTTGCTTTAATTTCTTACTATTTAACTTTTTCTGCAACTGCTTTTGCAACTGTATTAGCTACATTTTCTTCAAAAGCGGAAACTATTACATAATCTTCTCTGATTTTATCATCAGGAATCATACTTGCAAGTCCGATTGAGGCAGCTAATTTCATTTCATCAGTAATTTTCTTAGCCTTTGCTTCTAAAGCACCTTTAAAAATTCCAGGGAAAGCAACTACATTGTTAATTTGGTTAGGCATATCTGATCTTCCTGTTGCAGCAACTCTTGCTCCAGCTTCTTTTGCATCTGCATAAAGAATTTCAGGTTGTGGATTTGCCATTGCAAATACAATTGCATCCTTATTCATTGAAGCGACCATTTCTTTAGTAACTAAATCTTTTTGACTTACACCAATGAATACGTCAGCACCAACAAAAGCTTCTTTCATAGTCATATCTTTTTGTTCTTTATTTGTAATTTCTGCAAGTTCTTTCTTTACAAAGTTATAATTTTCTGAATGTTTTTTGTTTATTGCACCCTTTGAGTCAAATGCTATTACATTTTGAACACCCAACATCATAATTAATTTGATGATTGAATATCCAGCAGCACCAGCTCCTGAAACGACAACTTTAATATCCTTAGCTTCTTTTTTAACTAATTTTAATGCATTAATTAATGCCGCTGTAACAACTATTGCAGTACCATGTTGGTCATCGTGGAATACTGGAATATCAAGTTCATCTATTAATGTTCTTTCAATTTCAACACATCTTGGAGAAGAAATATCTTCAAGATTAATTCCGCCAAATGTAGGAGCAAGAGCTTTTACAATTGAAATAATTTCCTTAGGGTCTTTTGTATCTAAAACTATAGGAACAGCATTAACTCCACCAAATTTTTTAAATAAACAGCATTTTCCTTCCATAACAGGCATAGCAGCTTCAGGACCAATATCCCCAAGACCTAAAACAGCAGTACCGTCTGAAATAACAGCAATTGTATTAGCTTTGCTTGTATATTTATAAGCTAAAGAAGGGTCTTTGCTTATTTCCATACAAGGTCTTGCAACACCTGGAGTATATGCATAAGTTAAATCCTCAGCGTTCTCCAATTTTGCCTTTAATTCTGTTGATAATTTTCCTTGCCATTGTTCGTGAAGCAACAAGGCTTTTTCGTAAACATCCATTTTTTTCTCTCCTTTATAATAAAATATTCGTTGTTAATATACTACAAAGATTTCTAAAAGTCAATACAAGTATATAATTTCAAAAATTTTTCTTTTTAAGTTTTTAGTGTATAACATTTAAAAATTTTAGTAAGATATAAAATTCTTATTGCGTCAAGGCACCTGCCCGATGAGAAGCATCGAGGAAGAGTTGGTTTCTTATCTATCCAAAAAATATTGGAACCAGGAATGATGCTAATAAAATTATAAAAGCGCCTCCAAGTCTTGATGAAATTTGTGCAAAAGGCATAAGTTCCATTCTATCCGATGCAGTTAAAACTGCAACATCTCCGGTTCCTCCCATATTTGCCATACAAAGTCCTGCAGTTATTGCTGATTCTACAAAGTAAAAACCTACAAGATGTCCTACTACACCAGCTCCTATTATTGCTCCAAGTACAACCAATGCACAAAGAATTAGGTATTGGAATGAGAAAGAACTGATTATTTGTCCTAAATCTGTATATGCAATACCGATACCTAGCATAAGAGCACTTGTAAAGTTTTTAGCAACAAATGAATACCAAATTTCTGCCGGTTTAACAACTTCTTTTGGAAGTAAATCCAACATTTTTACGATTGCAACTGAAATAATCATCCAAGCATAAGTATGAATGTTTATCCCTAACATTTTCATTCCTGCTGAAATTAAAGAACCTAGAGCAAAGAAACTTGTTGCAACTATAATTCCCGCACCATAATCAATTACAGTTGTTTGAGAATTGTCTTCAAGTTTTTCTACTTTGAAAGTATCTCCAGTATTTCTAACTAACATACCATTTCCTGTTAATTTAGGGAATGATTTTCCCAATTTATTCAAAAGTCCACCGGATACAATTGCAAGAGCATTTCCAAGTGCAACGGCAGGGACTAATTTAGCCAAAATAACTTCAGTTTTAACACCTAGAGTAGGGGCAAAAACTTTTGAAATTGGAACAGCACCGGCACCCATTCCTCCACCCATAATAGGAATACCTATATAAGCAGTAGTTTCTTTAAAACTCATTCCAAAGAGCATTCCGCCAAGTGCAACAAAAAGTAGCGAAAGAAAAACAGCACCTAAGATACAAGGCAAATATCTTAAACAAGCCTTAATTAAAAGTTTTCTATTCATACCTAAAATAGAACCCGTTATCAGTGCAGCAATATAAAAATCCAAGAAACCGGCTGATTTCATAAATGTTGTAGTGTTTTTTATAACACTTTCCGGAGCAACTTTAAAATAAACAATAGCAGCTCCACCAAAAATACAAATAATTGCACCACCACCGAAAAAAGTATTGATTATTGGAGTGTGATTTCCAATTAGATTAAATAGTTCTCCAAAAATCATCAATACAAGGAAAGCCCCAATCATACCGGATGGTAATGTATCAGTATAAATTGAAATTATACTTAGAACTAAAGCTATCATATACATTGGAAGTTTTAGTCCTGAAATTTTTAAATCTTTCATAAAAGACTCCTTTCTAAAAATTATCTTCAGTACATATTATATATTAAATTTTTTTATATATCAATAATGAATATCTTTACTAAAAAATTTTATTATAAAATTAAATCTGATTTAAAAAATAGTGGAACCAAGGTTGCTTTTTGAAATTTTTTACATTAAAATATAGTTGGTGATTAAAATGAAAACAAAGAAAAAATATATATGTTCAAATTGCAAAAAAGAATCCTTGGGTTGGCAAGGGAAATGTAGTTTTTGTGGTAGCTGGGGAACGATAGAAGAGATTGAAGTTTCCGATGTAAAAAGCTCGACTGATAAAATTGTTGCAAAGGGAAAAGTTGAGAAGCTAAAAAATGTAAATATAAATGAAAATGATAGATTTATAACCGGAATAGATGAGTTAAATCGTGTTTTAGGTGGTGGAATTGTAAGGGATAGTGTAAATATTTTAACTGCAAGACCTGGTTGTGGAAAAAGTACATTACTTTTACAACTTGCATTAGACTTTGCAAGTAAAAATGTAAAAACTATCTATATTTCTGCAGAGGAAAGCTCATCACAAATAAAGTCAAGAGCAAATAGAATTGTAAAAGAAATCCCTGAAAATATTTGGATACAATCTACACAAAGTATGGATGAGGTTTTGAGTTCAATTGAAGAGGTTGATGCTGAAATTGTAATTTTAGATAGTATTCAAACTGTTATGTTAAGTTCAATTCCATCAAGGGCAGGTTCTCCGACACAGACTGTCGAATGTATAAATGAATTAGTTCGAGTTGCAAAAAATAATAAAAAACCAAGGGCGATTTTCATAGTTTGTCATATGACAAAACAAGATGAAATGGCAGGACTTAGAACTTTAGAACATATGGTGGATTCAGTTTTACTCTTAGAGGGAGAGTCTGATGAAAGTTTAAGAACTCTTACAAGTACAAAAAACAGATTTGGAAGGACTGGAGAAATAGGACTATTTAAAATGGAGGAATATGGGCTTTTAGAAATTAAAAATCCATCAGAATTTTTTGTAACTCAAAGGGAAAAAGACATTTGTGGAAGTGTATTATCCGTTGTAAAAGAGGGGAGCAGAATGTTAGTTGTTGAAGTTGAAAGTCTAGTTTCTCAATCTTTTACAAGTTATCCTGCAAGAATTGGAGATAGTCTTAAAAAAGATCAATTAAATACATTGCTTTCCATTTTAGAAGAAAGGGCTGGATTTAATTTATACAATAAAAATGTAATTTTAAAGACTACGGGAGGACTAAAAATTTCTGAGCAATCTGTAAATTTAGCTGTAATTATTTCCGTTGCATCTTCAATTTTAAATAAATCAGTTCCAAGAGATAATGTGTTTATTGCAGAAGTTGGACTTACTGGAGAGCTTAAAAAAGTTCCAAATTTAAGCGAAAGACTAACGGAACTTGACAGGATGGGCTACAAAAAGGTCTATATTTCAAATGAAGTTGTGGATATTAAAAATTTAAAAACATTAAAAGTAGAAAAATCTAAAACACTAAAAGAAGTTATTGATAAAGTTATTAGAAATGTTTAATATTAAAAAATAAGGTTGTGTAGCGCTACACAACCTTTTAAATATTTGTATTAACATAGTCATCAATCTTTGAAATTCTAATCTCATTTACAAATATATTTTTTTCCTTTAATTTTTGTAAAATTTCAATATTCATAGAATGAAAAATTGCAAATTCAACATCTTTTACAACAATTTCAAAAAGAGAATTATTGAGCCTCTTTGAATTCATATCTATAAAATATGCTTCTGTAGAATTTTCATCTAAAAAATCAATCATCCTTAAAAGATACTTATCTTTTTCTGCATAATAATTATTAGATTTCATAAGATTTTCATTATATTTTTTTTGTTTTTTCTTGTTGTTTGAATACAAAATTGATTTTTGTTTAAAAAATTTCGCCAGAATATTATAGTACTGATAATTATACATTCCTTCTTCCAGCGTAGATATATTTAAAAGTGGTTTCATATTTAAGTTTTGTATCAATTCATAATTTTTTTCCAAAAAAGATATTTTATCAATTTTTCCATCTGATAGTTCAAAAATCAAATCATTTCTTTTTTTGAAAAAAGTTTCAAGTTGTTTTGTTGGAATATTCATATCACAAAAAAAGCACCTTAACGATGCTTTTTAAATTTAGTCTAACTTTAATTCGACACAAGTTGCTTGAGCCCCTTCGCAAAGTTCTTCTTTAGGAATATCAACTCCCATGAAAACTTCAAGATTGTGCTTTTCGCAAAATGTTTCGACATCCTTTTTAAATTTGCAAAGCATATCGCTATCCATTTTAATTATTGAATAGATTCCGTCGATGTAAATTTTTTCTACATCGTAGTCTCTTGAAACAATTCCGAAGATAAATCCGAATAATTTGTCAAGATTTACAATGCCATATTCTTTAGCATTTGTCAACCTAACACTGTGGTCTAAGCTGAAAATATGAGAATCATCAGCATCAATAAAAATTATATTTCCGTTTCCTTTTCTCACTTCTTCATTCGCTTTATCTATCAACCATTTAGTTTTTCCAGATCCTGATGGACCAAGTACAAAATTTAACATTTAAACCACCCCTTAAATTCTTTTTTTCATTATACCATTTTGTAATAAATAAAACAAGTGTTTTTTTACAAAAAAAATTAATAAAAACTATTGAAAAATAAATATTTTTGATTAAATTTCTACAATATGACTGCAAACGATATTAATAATATATTAAATATAAGTTTTAAGAATAAATTTTAATAAGCATACTAACATACTTTACTATGATTAGAAATCTTGATTTTTTATCATTTTTGTGCTAAAGTAGAATCAGGTAATTTTGAATTATTTTACCAATTTATTATTCATTTTAAAGATATAAAGAAGGTGGAATTATGGCTTTTGTTGAATTTAAAAACGTTTATAAAAAATATAATGAAGGAAAAAGTTCAGAAATTGTTGCAAATAGAGATGTTTCTTTTGAAATAGAACATGGAGAATTTTGCATTATCGTCGGACCATCAGGAGCGGGAAAATCGACAATCCTAAATATCTTAGGAGGAATGGACAATGCGACAAGTGGAGACATCTTTATAGACGGAAAAGATATTTGTAAATTTAATAAAAGACAACTTAATGATTATAGAAGATTCAATGTAGGTTTTGTTTTTCAGTTTTATAATTTAATTTCTAATTTAACAGTTTTGGAAAATGTTGAACTTGCAGGGCAAATCGTAAAGGAAAGTTTAAATCCAGCAGGGGTTTTAGAATCTGTTGAATTATCTCACAGATTAAAAAACTTTCCAAGTCAATTATCAGGTGGAGAACAGCAAAGAGTTGCGATTGCTAGAGCTCTTTGTAAAAATCCTAAACTGCTTCTATGTGATGAACCTACAGGAGCTTTGGATTATCATACTGGAAAGAGAATTTTAGAACTTTTACACCAAAGATGTAAAAGTACAAATACAACTGTAATTTTAATAACTCACAATCAAGCAATTGCGCCAATGGCAGACAGAGTTATCGAAATTAATGATAGTACTGTAAAAAATGTGATATTAAATAAAAAGCCAAAGAACATAAAGGAAATTGAGTGGTAGTATGAAAAAATCATTGTTTAAAAATTTTTACAGAACGATCTTTAGAACATTTCCGAAATTTATTTCTATTGTTTTTATGATTGCTCTTGGAGTAATGGTCTTTGTCGGACTTAAAATAACTCCATATATCATGAGAAGAAGTGTAGATGAACGTGTAAAAGAAGGAAATTTATACGACTATAAAATTTCTTCTAATTTTGGCTTGCAAAAAGAAGATGAGGATATAATTTCCAATTTAAAAAATCTAAAAGATGTTGAATATGGTTATAGTATTAATCTTAAAGACGAAGAACGAGAAGTTGATTTTACTATTGAAAGTAAGGCTGAAAAAATAAGTACTGTTCAAGTAGTAGAGGGAAAAGACATTGAATCTGACTCTGATATTTTGTTGGATGAAAGACTAAGAGATAAATATAAAATTGGAGATGAAATAGACTTTAAAAATGTTGAAAAATTTGGAATTTTTAAAGATGAAGTAAAAAAATTAAAACAAAATAAATTTACTGTAAAAGGCTTTATCAAAAGTTCAGAAGTTTTAGCTACATTGCTAGCTGGAACTACTGAAAATGGATATTTGGCAATAATCTCAAAAAATACTTTTGATTTTAGCTATTTTTCTTATGCAAAAATTACCTTTTCTGACCTTAATGACTTGAATAGAAATAGTAAAGAATACAAAAAGCTATCAAGCGAAAGAAAAACAGAATTACAAGGATTGTTTAAAGGTAGAGCTGGAGAAGTATATAATGTTATTTATGCTCAAAAAAGAGAAACTTTAGATGATAGTAAAGAAGAGGTTAACAAAAATAAATTTGATATTGAAGAAAGTGAAAAGAAATTACAACAAAATCTTGAAAAAGTACAAAGCGGAAGAAAGGATTTAAGAAGAGCATTTGCGGATTTGGATTATCAAAAAAATCAATTTATTAAACATGTAAATGAAAACAAAGGGAAATTGGTAAATGCTTTAAACGACTTGAAGTCTAAAAAAACTGAGTTAAATAAAAATAAAGATGGTTTAATAGATAAAAACAATTCTTTAGTATTAAACAAAGAAGAATTGGAAAAAACTAAATCAGAAGTTGATTTAGGAATAAAAACAGTAAATGAAGAATTAAGATTGCTTGAAGAAAACTATAAGGCAAAACTAATTGAAGAAAGTGAATACAAGGTAAAAAAAGGGGAATTAAATAAAAAATTAACTGAATTAAATACGACTTTACAAACGATTCAAGGAAATTTGGACTCAATTAATTCAAATATATCCAGTATTTCTGCTAAAATTAAAGAATTATCGGAAGCCGAACAGAAACTAAGTTTAGAAATAAAAAAAATGGAAAGTCAAATGCAACTATTGGAAAAACAAGTTAAACAAGGAGTTTTAAAATTTGACGAATACCATGCAAAATTAGTTCAAAAAAAAGCCGAAGTTGAAGAAAATAACTTAAAATTGAATAAAGGTAAAGATGAATTGGAGGATGCTAAAGAAAAAGTTCTTGATGCAAATAGTAAAATTTCTGACGGCGATGAAGTTTTATCCAAATTGATAGAACCAAATTACAATATTGAAGAAGGATTTGTTTCATCTGCAATGTCAAAAGTTTATTTTGCATCTAATGGAATCTATGGTGTTTCAAATGTATTCTCAATATTTTTCTATTTCATTGCTCTTTTAGTATCACTTACAACAATGACTAGAATGGTAGATGAAAACAGAATCCAAATAGGAACTTTAAAGGCTTTGGGATATAGCAATATCGATATAGCAAAACAATACTTTTACTATGGACTTTTAGCGAGTATCATTGGAGGAATAATAGGAACTATCCTAGGATTCAAAGTGATTTCTCCACTTGTTTACAGATCTTATTTAAAAGCCTTTATATTTACAAAAGTTTTTGACAATTACTATCCACAAATAATTATTGTAGGAATATTAATTGCAATTTTCTGCACAGCTTTTGTATCTTATGTAACATGTATAAGAACTTTAAAAGAAAAAATTTCATCACTTATGAGAGCAAAGGCTCCAAAGTCAGGAAACTTTGTTTTTCTTGAAAAAATACCTTATATATGGAAAGAACTTTCATTTTTACAAAAAGCAACTCTAAGAAATGTCTTTAGATATAAACTTAGATTGTCAATGACAATTATAGGTGTAATGGGGTGTATGGGACTTTTAGTGCTAGGATTTGGAATAAAAGATAGCTTGGACGGAGTTTCTGAAATACAATACTCAAAATACACAAAATATCATTCATCAGTTATCTATAATCCAATGGCATTGTCAAAAGATTTAGATAAATTCAACGAAGATATAAAATCAAACAAGGATATTAAAGAAAGTCTTGATTTATCTTTATTATCTGTAAATATAAAATCAAAAAAAAGTTTTGATGAAAAAATAGGGGTCTTTACAACTGATAATTTAAGTGATTTTTCTAAATTTTTTGGTCTATACAATGGAGATAAAAAAATCGAAAAATTAGATGACGGAATCTATATAAATAGAAAATTAGCTGAAAAATTTTCACTTTCAGTTGGAGATGAAATAAGATTTATAAATAACAACAAGGAATATAAAGGAGTCGTTGCAGGAATCTTTGAAAATCATGTTGGCAATTTCTTTATAATGAACGAAAAAACTTATGAACAAACTTTTTTCAGAAAACCTATAAAAAATACTAAGCTACTAATTTTAAATGATGGAAGCAAGAGTAATATTGAAAAAGTAATAAATGAATTAGAAAAAAATCCTGTTGCCGTAAAAGGCACAAATATACATTCCTTGAAAAGAATAATTGACGATGCATCTTACAGCATAAACTCAATAATCTTGCTAATTGTGGTTTGTTCAGGCTTCTTGTCAATCGTAGTTTTATACAACTTAAGTAATATAAATATCTCTGAAAGAAAAAGAGAAATTGCAACACTTAAAGTCTTAGGATTCTATCCTTTGGAAATTGACAACTACATCTACAAAGAAACTGTAATACTAACAATGTTAGGAATAGGTCTTGGAGTCTTTGTAGGCCATAGTCTACACATAAACATAATGGAACAACTTGCGATGGACTCAATCAGATTTTTCAACAAAGTAAAACTCATAAGCTACATTTATTCAGCACTAGTTACACTACTATTCACATTTGTAGTTTACTTTGTAGTAAAAATAATGCTTAGCAAAGTTCCGATGATAGAATCATTAAAAGATGTGGAATAGAAATAATCAGGAGTGATAATCTTGGAAGATATTATGAATATAGATACAAAAAGGTGTAGGATAAGACAATTTAAACAATCAGATGTAGATGACCTATATTTGATATTAAGTAACCCTAAAGTGATGGAATACATTGAAGCACCTTTCACTTTAGAAGACACAAAAGACTTTTTAAACAAAAATGCACTGTCTTATCCTCCCCGAGTATTTGCTTTGGAATATAAACAAAACAAAAAACTAATTGGACATATTATTTTTCACAAATACGATAAAGAAAGTTACGAAATAGGCTTTATCTTAAATTCAGACTATTGGGGACAGGGCATAGCAGACGAAATAACAAAATCACTCATTGACTATGCAAAAGATAAAAATATCCATTCACTTATCATCGAATGTGATAAAAGACAATTAGCAACACAAAAAATCGCAACAAATAACAATTTTAAGCTAATAAGTAGCGAGAATTTGCTTGTTTATGAATTAATTCTATAAAAAATGTAGTAAATAAATAATTTAAATAGAGAGAGGGAGAGAAAATGTCGGATTTTTCAAAAGAAAATAATGAAACTGCACAGAGGGCAGAGCTTCATAGAAAAATATGGGCTATTGCAGATGATGTTCGCGGAGCCGTAGATGGCTGGGATTTTAAACAATATATATTAGGGATTTTGTTTTACAGATTTATTTCTGAAAACTTAAGAGATTATTTTGATGAAAATGAACATTTAGCAGGAGACCCTGATTTTAAATATGCAAAAATTTCAGATGATGAAGCAAAAAGAGATTTTAAAAGTGGAACAATAGAAGAAAAGGGATTTTTCATTTTACCTAGTCAGCTTTTTGAAAATGTAGTAGCAAGTGCAAAAGATAATGAAAATTTGAATACAGAACTTGCGAATATCTTCTCTGATATTGAAAAAAGTGCTATCGGAGCGGAATCTGAAGATGATATCAAAGGACTTTTTGAAGATGTTGATACAACAAGCAATAGACTTGGGGGAACAGTAGCGGAAAAAAATAAGAGATTAAGAGATATATTAATAGGGATAAACCAAATTAATTTTGAAAATTTTAAAGATAATCATATTGACGCTTTTGGAGATGCTTATGAATATTTAATTTCTAATTATGCAAGTAATGCTGGAAAATCCGGTGGGGAATTTTTTACTCCACAAACCGTATCAAAACTTTTAGCAAGAATTGTAATGGATGGAAAAGAAAAGATAAACAAAGTGTATGACCCAACTTGTGGAAGCGGAAGTTTACTTTTACAAATGAAAAAACAATTTGATGACCATATCATAGATGAGGGCTTTTTTGGTCAAGAAATTAATATGACCAACTTTAACCTAGCTCGTATGAATATGTTTCTTCACAATGTAAATTACAATGCCTTTTCTATCAAGAGAGGAGATACTTTACTTAATCCGCTACATAATGACGAAAAGCCTTTTGATGCGATTGTTTCAAATCCTCCGTATTCAATTAAATGGATAGGTGATGCGGACCCTACTTTGATTAATGATGTTCGTTTTGCTCCTGCAGGAAAATTAGCACCAAAATCTTATGCAGACTATGCTTTTATTATGCACTCACTAAGCTATCTTTCAAGCAATGGTAGAGCTGCAATAGTATGTTTTCCGGGAATTTTCTACAGAAAAGGTGCAGAAAGAACTATAAGAAAATATTTAATAGACAACAATTTTATAGACTGTGTAATACAATTACCTGAAAATCTATTTTTTGGAACATCTATAGCAACTTGTGTCTTAGTTATGGCTAAAAACAAAACTGAAAACAAGGTGCTTTTTATTGATGCAAGTAAAGAATTTAAAAAAGAAACAAATAACAATATCTTGGAAGAAAAAAATATAAGCGCAATAGTTGAAGAATTTAGAAATAGAACAGACAAAGAATATTTTTCAAGATATGTAGATAGAACCGAAATCGAAGAAAATGACTACAACTTATCCGTTTCTACCTATGTAGAAAAAGAAGATACAAGAGAAGTAATCGATATAAAAGTTCTAAACAAAGAAATTGAAGAAACAGTAAAGAAAATAGACGAATTAAGAAGCTCAATAAATGAAATTGTAAAGGAGCTTGAAGATGAGTAATGAAATAAAACAAGATAATGGCGAGATAGTAATATATAATACAGGCGATGGAAACACTAGAATAGATGTTCGTTTTATTGATGATACGGTTTGGCTATCACAAGCTCAACTTTGTAATTTATATCAAACTAGTAAATCAAACATTAGTGAACATATAAAACATATTTTTGAGGAAGGAGAATTAACAGAGGAATCAGTTGTTCGGAAATTCCGAACAACTTCCTCAGATGGCAAAAATTACAATGTTTTACACTATAATTTAGATATGATAATTTCACTTGGATATAGAGTAAAATCAAAAATAGCTACTGATTTTAGAAAGTGGGCTACAGAACGATTAAAAGAGTATATTATCAAGGGTTTTACAATGGATGATGAAAGGCTCAAAAACTTGGGTGGTGGAGTATATTGGAAAGAACTTTTAGAGAGAATTCGTGATATCCGTTCAAGTGAAAAAGTATTTTATCGACAAATATTGGATTTATTTTCTACAAGCATAGACTACAATCGAAATAGTGAAGAAGCTAAACATTTTTTTGCAACAGTTCAAAACAAACTTCATTATGCTATTCATAATCACACAGCAAGTGAGATTATTTATAGTCGTGTTGATAGTGAAAAAGAATTTATGGGACTTACAATTTTCAAAGGAGAGCTACCTACATTAATAGAGGCAAAGGTAGCAAAAAATTATTTGAGTGAAAAAGAACTAAAAAGTTTAAATTCTTTAGTTTCAGGATACTTAGATTTTGCAGAAAGACAGGCAGAAAAAAAAGTTGTTATGACTATGAAAGATTGGATAAATCATGTGGATAGAGTATTGATAGCAATAGGAGAAGATTTACTAAAAGATAATGGCAAAATATCAAGACAACAAATGATAGAAAAAGTTGAAAAAGAATATAAAAAATATAATGAAAAAACATTAACACAAGTAGAAAAAGACTATCTTCTTGAAATTAATAATATAAAAAATATTGTCTCAAAAGGTGGAGCTGACAATGAGTAAAATAGATGAATTACTAAAAAACGAAAAAGTTGAATGGAAAAAACTTGGGGAAGTTTGTCAAGAAAAATTCTGGATAATGCCTAGTACTCCTAAGTTTTCGAATGATTATAAAATTCCATATATTACTGGGAAAAATATTAAAAACGGAGAAATAGATTTTGATAATGTAAAATACATTTCAGAAGAAGATTTTTTAGCTTTTAAAAAGAATAGAAGTATTAATAAAGATGATATATTAATAAGCATGATAGGAACTATAGGAGAAATAGGGATTGTAAAAGGAAATAATAAATTTTATGGTCAAAATTTATATCTATTAAGATTAAATGATAATATAATTTTAACAAGATATTTTTATCATTATTTTACGCAAAATAAAGTTAAGAATAGTTTAATTTCTAAAAAAAACAGTTCAAGTCAAGGTTATATCAGAGCTGGAAATATTGAAAATCTGGAAATACCTATTCCGTCAATAGAAATACAAGAAAAAATCGTAAAAAAACTTGACAAATTTACAAATTATGTTACTGAATTACAGTCTGAATTACAGTCTAGAACTAAACAGTATGAATATTATAGAAATATGCTTTTAAGCGAAGAATATTTGAATAAAATTTCTAAAAAAACAGATGGTTTGGAAAGTAAAGGTTATAAAGTGAAATTCGTAAAACTTGGAGAAATTGTTGATATTGTTGTTGGAGGGGATGTACCTAAAGATAATTTTTCAATAATTCCAACGGATAAATATAAAATTCCTATATTTAGTAATGGAATAGAAGAAAATTCATTATACGGGTTTACAAATATTGCTAAGGTAGATAAAAAAAGTGTAACAATTTCTGCGAGAGGTACTATTGGTTATGTAAGTTACAGAGAAGAACCTTATTTTCCGATAGTGAGATTGCTTTGTTTAATCTCAAGGGGTGATATAGTAGTTAAATATCTCTATTATTTATTACAAAACTCAAAGATCAATCATAAAGAGACTGGTATTCCATCGTTAACAACAGATATGATAAAAAATATTAAAATAACATTACCACCTATTGAAATTCAAAACATAGTAGTTGAAATTCTTGATAAATTTCAATCTTTGTTGGGAGATACAAAAGGTTTGTTGCCACAAGAAATTGAACAAAGACAAAAACAATATGAATATTATCGTGAAAAACTCTTGACATTTGATGTAAGTTGTGCTAAACACACACACACACACACACACACTATAATTTCTAATAGTTATTTTGATTTACTAAAAGAAGCAGGAGAAATTGTTGGTGTTAGTGTTTTTGGAGTTGAACTAAAGAAATTGGAATATTTTGCTGAAATTTATGATGGAACTCATCAAACACCAAAATATGTTAATACAGGAGTCCCTTTTATAAGTGTTCAAGATATTAAAAACATTTATGGAACTAACAAATATATAACAATGGAAGAATATAATAAATTTAAAGTTAAACCTAGAAAAAATGATGTTTTTATGACTAGAATAGGAGATATTGGAACTTGTGCTATTGTTAAAAATGATGATGATTTAGCTTATTATGTAACATTAGCATTGATTAGACCAAGTAATGATATTGTGTTAAGTAAATTTCTAAAATATTTAATTGAAAGTAATCAAGGTAAAAAAGAGTTAAGTAAAAGAATTTTGCATAATGCAACTCCTATAAAAATTAATCTTGGAGAAATAGGAAAATTAAAATTTTTTATCCCATCTATCAAAGTTCAAGAGTATATTGTTTCTATTCTTGATAAATTTGATTCTATTGTAAATGATATTTCAAAAGGCTTACCAAGAGAAATTGAATTAAGACAAAAACAATATGAATATTACAGAGAAAAATTATTAAGTTTTAAAAGAAATGATTAGATAAGTAGGGGGTGTAATTATGGAGGACTTTAGCTCTTTGGAAGAAATTGCTCAAAAAATTAAAAATTCTGGAAAGAAAGCTACTTTGATATATGCTTTTAATGCAACAGGAAAAACAAGATTATCAATGGAATTTAAAAATTTGCTGACTGAAGAAAAAAATGGGGAAATTATAAAACCTGTAAAATACTATAATGCATTTACAGAAGATTTATTTTCATGGGATAATGACTTAGCTAATGATTATGAAAGAAAACTTAAGATTAATAAGGAACCAGCATTTATTAAATTAATAGAAAGCCAAGGAAAAGAAAACGAAATATCAGATAGATTTAAAAAATTTACTAATTCAAAAATTGAACCTAATATTAATACTAATACTGGAGAAGTTAGATTTAGTTTAGCTACTGGAGATGATAATTATGTTGAAAATATAAAAATTTCCAGAGGAGAGGAAAGTATTTTTATTTTGACTATATTTATGGTTTTAATGGAAACAATTATAGATGAACTAAATCTTGCAAAAAATGATAGGAGTATAAAAGAGTTTAATAGTATAAAATATATTTTTATAGATGATCCAATTTCATCTTTAGATGATAACAATGCCATTGATGTGGCATTAGAATTAGTAAGATTGATAAAATTATCTAAAAATGAAAATTTGCATTTTATTATCTCAACACATCATGCATTATTTTATAATGTCTTACATAATGGATTAGATAATGCCGAAAAAATATGGCTAAGTAGGGCTAATAGTAATTATACCTTGACAAAATTAAGTAGAGGAGATACACCTTTTGGATACCACCTATTATTAAAAGATGAACTAAAAAAAGCAATTAATACTAATAATATTAAGAGATATCATTTTAATTTATTACGTAACTTGTTGGAAACAACGGCTTATTTTTTGGGATATACAAGTTGGAGAGATTTAATACACGAAGAAGATAAGGAGTCTTATATTAAAAGGATAAATTTATATAGTCATAGCGACTACAATGCTCTTGAAAAAAAAGAACTGGAACAGTATGAAAAAAATTTTTTGAAAAGATTATTTGAAAAATTCGTGGTAGATTATAAATGGAAGGAGTAATTTAGATGTCAGAGGAAACGAGTAAATACAGTGTGTCAACTATTGCTGAGATGACAGGAGGAATTATCTTAGCACATTATGACAAAAATAATAGAGTTGATGCAAGTTCATATCAAAGTGAAGCTGAGCTTGAAAGAGAGTTGATAGCTAATTTAGTTTCTCAAGGATATGAAAGAGTAAAATTTACAACAAGTGAAGAATTGTATGCAAATTTAAAAGTTCAAATCGAAAAATTAAATGATATATCATTTTCAAAATCTGAATGGGAAAGATTTTTAACTGAGTATTTGGATTGTCCAAAGGATGGAATGGTTGAAAAGACAAGAAAAGTTCAAGAGAACTATATTTACGATTTTATTTTTGATGATGGACATTTAAAAAATATAAAGATTATTGACAAGAAAAATATTCACAATAACTCTTTACAAGTTGTAAATCAAGTTACTGCTGGAGAAAAAAATCAAAATCGTTATGATGTAACTATTTTAGTAAATGGCTTACCTTTAGTTCATATTGAGTTAAAAAAGCGGGGAGTACCTTTACAAGAAGCATTTAATCAAATTCACAGATATAGTAAAGAGAGTTTTAATTTAGATCATTCTCTTTATAAATTTGTGCAAATTTTTGTAATCTCAAACGGAACCTATACTAGATATTTTGCAAATACAACTGCGAAAAATAAAAATAATTATGAATTTACTTGTGAATGGGCTGATGCTAAAAATAAGGTTATTCGTGATTTAGAAGATTTTACTAAAACATTTTTTGAAAAAAGAGTTATTCTTGAAGTACTTACAAAATATTGTGTTTTTGATGCAAGTAACACTTTGTTAATTATGAGACCTTATCAGATAGCAGCCACAGAAAGAATTTTATGGAAAATAAAGTCGAGTTATGAGGGTAAAAAGGCAGGAACTGCTGAAGCTGGTGGTTTTATTTGGCATACTACAGGTTCCGGAAAAACTCTTACTTCTTTTAAAACTGCAAGACTTGCAACAGAACTTGAATTTATTGATAAAGTATTTTTTGTAGTTGATAGAAAAGATTTAGACTATCAAACTATGAAGGAGTATCAAAAATTTCAACCAGATAGTGTAAATGGAAGCAAGGACACTAAAGAACTTAAAAAATCTATTGAAAAAGATGACAATAGAATTGTTGTTACTACAATCCAAAAGTTAAACGAATTTGTAAAGAAAAATCCTAATCATCCAATTTATGATAAACAATGTGTACTTATATTTGATGAATGTCATCGTTCACAGTTTGGAGATGCACAAAAAAATATCAGAAAATCATTTAAAAAATATTATCAATTTGGATTTACTGGAACTCCAATTTTTACTGAAAACACATTTACTGGGGTTATAACTTCAGATATTTTTGGAGTTAATCTTCATTCTTATGTAATTACTGATGCGATTAGAGATGGAAAAGTTTTAAAATTCAAAGTAGATTATAATAATATTACTCCAAAATTTAAAGAATATGAAATGGAAATGGATGAGGAAAAGCTAAAGAAATTAGAGAAAAAAATGCTATTACATCCTGACCGTATAACTGAAATTACTAAATATATTTTAAAGGTTTTTGATACCAAGACACATAGAAATGAGTTTTATGATTTAAAACGCAGAAGATTAAATGGATTTAATGCAATGTTTGCTGTTCAGAGTGTAGAGGCTGCAAAATTGTATTATGAAGAATTTCAAAAACAACAAGAGGCTTTACAAGAAGAAAAGAGATTAAAAGTCGCTACAATTTATAGTTTTTCTGCTAATGAAGAGCCATCTGCAATTGGAGAAATAGAGGACGAAAATTTTGAACCGTCAGCTATGGATTCTACTGCTAAAGAGTTCTTGAATAGGGCGATAAATGACTATAATAAACTTTTTAAGTCAAACTTTTCAACTGAAGGAAAGGAATTTCAAAATTATTATTCTGATTTATCTAATAGAGTAAAGAATAAAGAAGTTGATTTGCTTATTGTAGTTGGAATGTTTTTAACAGGTTTTGATGCTCCTACATTAAATACCTTATTTGTGGATAAAAATTTAAGATATCATGGGCTGATTCAAGCATTTTCAAGAACTAATCGTATCTTAAATAAAGTAAAAACATTTGGAAATATTGTATGTTTTAGAAATTTGGAAAGAGCTACAGAAGATGCGATTAAAACTTTTGGAGAAGCAAATGATATCAATGTAATTTTAGAAAAGAGTTATGATGAATACATCAACGGCTTTACAGATGAAGAAACAGGAAAGAAATTTAAAGGTTATAAGGATATATGTGAGGAAATAATTGCTAAATTCCCTGACCCAACTGAAATTGTACTTGAAGCTGATAAAAAAGAGTTTGTACAGCTTTTTGGAGAGTTGTTAAAGGCTGAGAATATTCTTAGAAATTTTGATGAGTTTGAAAGTTTTGAAAAAATTATTTCTGAAAGACTAATGCAAGATATGAAAAGTGTATATGTCGATATCAGAGAGAGTATTTTGAACGAAAGACGAAGCAAAGAAGCTGAAGAAGCACAAGTTGACTTTTCAGATGTTGAATTTCAAATTGATTTGCTAAAGACTGACGAAATTAATCTAGATTATATTTTAGCTTTGATTCTTGAAAAGGCAAGAGAAAATGACGATATCGAAAGTTTAAAAGCAGAAGTTCGTAGAGTAATCAGATCAAGCCTTGGAACAAGAGCTAAAGAAGATTTAGTTATGGAATTCATTAGCAAAACAAGATTATCACAGTTGAAAAATACTGACGATATTATTGAAACTTTTTATGATTTTGCAAAAAAAGAAAAAGTAGTTAAAATTAATCAACTAATTGCTGAAGAAAATCTAAACGAAAAAGCCAATAGATTTATAGAAAAATCCATATCCAAAGGTTATGTGGAATATGCAGGAGATGAATTAGACGGTATAATTCCACCACTATCAAGAAGAGGTGGAGTAAGAGAAAAGAAAAAAGAAATTGTGTTGGAAAAAATAAGAAAAATAGTTGATGTTTTTGTTGGAATTTAGAATAGTTATTTGATTAGACGGTAGAGATACCGTCTTTTTGTGTGAAAATTTATGTATCTACGATATATTTACTTTTGCTTACAAACAAAAGTAGGTCTGACGGAGGAATTGTATCAAATAATAAAATGACTCTGTAAATTTTCTAAAGTTCTTATTAAATTACTTTTTGTTAGCTAAATTTGGCAAAGGGTATATTTAAAATAGTGGTACTAAAGTTGAAAAGAGGCGAACAGATATGAGTAGTGCTATGGAATATAAGAGTAATCAAAATTTAGAGCTTTCTTTAGATGATAATATTTTGGATGAGAGAGAATCTTTTTCTCCAAAAGTTAAAGTAATTTATTTTTCACCTACGGGAACTACTAAAAAAATAATTAAAAATGTAGTTAAAGGAATTGAGTCAAAAGAAGTAGATTATGTTGATTTAACAAAGGAAAATAGAATTTCTAAAACAGAAAATATTGATACAAGCAAAGCTGATTTGATTATTTTAGGGGCTACGGTTTATGGCGGATTTTTGTATAAAGAATTTAGAAATTATATAAAGAATATTGATTTTAATAATAAAGCTGTCGCTATAGTTTTACTATATGGAAATGCTACTATTATGTTTTCAAAAAGAGAGATTATTTCTATTGTTAAAAAGAATAATGGCAATGTTGTGGGATATGGAGAGTTTATAGGAGAACATTCTTATTCAACAAAAGAACTACCCGTTGCTATAAATAGACCGAATTCAGAAGATATCAATATGGCAATTTCATTTGGAAATGCAATAAGAGAGGAATTAAAAAATAATATAGAAAAGAATAAAAGCTTAAGTTTATTTGATAGATTTATAGGCAAAGTTGCTGATATAAAACCTGTACATACTGGGAGAAGAATATTTACTATTCCTAAAACTGATTATGAGCTTTGTGATAATTGTGGGGTATGTATAAAAAAATGTCCTAAAGCTTGTATTGATAATCACATTATAACGGATAAAAAAGCTTGTATTGTATGCATGGCTTGTGTAAAGGCTTGTCATAAGAATGCTCGTATAAGCAAGGCAAAAAATCCATTGATAAAAATGGGATTGAAAAAAATTAATAGAAATAAAAATGAATCAAAGTTTGTTGTTTTTTAGAATTAGTAGACTTTGTGTTTTAATTAAAAGAAATTAGACGGTAGGGATGCCGTCTTTTTTGTTTTAAAAAATAAATTTGTATTCTATGTATCTTCGATATATTTTTTGTATAAATTTTTCTAACTTGCAAGCAAAAAACTATTTGAGAGAGTGAGAAATCACTCTCTTTTAAATTTATATATAGATTAGAATTGTAACAAGTGGTATAATAGAATTAAATTAAAAAGATTATTGATAATACGGAAATTAAGGAGCAAAAAATGAATTTTGTTGATATTAATGAGGGTGGCGAAAAAGTAATATTACTTATTCATCCTATGTTATCTTCTGCCGAGGGAATGAAATTTTTAATTGCTGACAATATATTAGGGGATTATAGATATATAATTCCGGACTTATCAGCACATGGAAAGTCAAGAGAAGTATATAAGTCAGCGGAAATGGAAGCTAATAAAATAAAGAATTATTTAATTGAAAACGGAATAGATAAGATAAATTTAGCTTTTGGAGCCTCTTTAGGTGGAGTAGTATTGTTAAATTTATTAAATAGCAAGGATATAATTGTAGATAAATGTGTTTTTGAAGGAGCTAGTTTGTGGCAAAAAGCCTATTTTTTAGATTTTCTTTTTAAGAAAATTTTTTTGAGAAAACATAAGAAAGCTCTTAAAGATAAGAATTTTGCTGTAAAAAAAATGACTGCTCTATATGGAGCGGAATTTGGTAAAATAATGGCAGAGTCTTTTATAAGGATGGATGATGAAAGTATTGTGAATATAATTCACGACTGTTCTTTTGTAAAAATTCCAGATTTATCTAAGGATGAGCAAGAAAAGCTAATTTTTTGTTATGGTTCTAAAGAGTTTGATTATAAAGAAGCGAAGAAGGTGATACCCAAAAAACTACCTTATATTAAATTAAAAGTATGGGAAGGTTATGGGCATTGTGATAAAATTACAGAAGATAATTTAGAATATTGTAAATTTTTAGAAAGTCAAATATAAAAAAAAAGTACTATTTTTTGGGGGAAAGTATGAATATGGAATTATCACGATTTCGTGTCAGAAAAGGGAAGTCGGAAGTAGTAGATAAGTGGATGAATTTTTTAAATGAAAACATGGAGGAAGTATTACTTACTTTGGACGGAGAGAGAATGTATGTAGAAACTATTTTTAGAGAAAAATGTGATGATGAAAAGTATCTTTATTGGTATTCAATTCAGGGAGAAAATGGAATAAGAGTGGAAGAGTCTGATTCGTGGATAGATAAAAAGCATCTTGAGTATTGGGATGAATGTATAGATAAAAATTATTATGTTGAAATGTCAATGCAAGTTTCTATGATTCCTCATCATATAGCTAATTTGATGACGGATAATTCAATTGTTAGATAAATAAAATAGATATTTAAGGAGAAAAATATGGATAAAAAGACACTTTTAAAGCAATGGTTGCATGAGCAGAAAATTGCTCATATTAAGGGTTGGGATTTTTCTCATATTAGAGGAAGATATAGAGAAGAAGATGATCTTCCATGGGATTTTGGAAGCATTATAAAATGTTATTTAAGAGAAAGTGATTATTTGTTGGATATGGAAACTGGTGGTGGAGAATTTCTTTTATCTTTTCTATTAAATCCTAAATATACTTCAGCAATTGAAGGCTATGAGCCAAATATTAAGATATGTGAGGAGAGACTTATTCCTTTGGGAATAGATTTTAAACCAGCCGATGGTGGTGATGAACTTCCTTTTAAAGATAATTATTTTGATATTATTACAAATAGACATGGTGAATATAATATTAATGAACTTAAAAGAGTTCTTAAAAGTGGAGGATTATTTCTTACACAACAGGTTGGTGCAGAAAATGACAGAGAATTAGTGGAACTTTTAATAGGAGATGTTGATATTCCATTTCCTAAAGCTTATCTGAATATTTCAAAACAAGAATTTATAGAAAATGGTTTTGAGATTATTGAAGAAGTAGAAGCTTATAGACCGATAGAGTTTTATGATGTTGGAGCTCTAGTTTGGTTTGCAAGGATTATAGATTGGGAATTTCCTTATTTTGAAGTTGAAAAGTATAAAGAAAATCTTTTTAAAGCACAGGAAATTCTTGAAAAAGAAGGAGTAATTAAAGGGAGAATTCACAGATATTATTTTGTTGCAAGAAAGAAATAAAGAAATTACATTTTTAGGAGGAATGAAAAATGTCTAAGTTATCTTTTAAATATCGTTTTTTTAAATTAATTATTAAGCTTATTGGGGTTAAAAAGTATTTTAATAAAAGTGAATCAGAAATTATTTCAAATGCTAGAAAGAGAATGAAAAAGACAAAGATTCCAGTTCTTTCTCATAATGAAATCAACTATGAAATCAAAGAGTTTAATGGAGCAAAGGTTGCGTATATAACACATAAAAAGCCAACAAAAAAAGCCTGTCTATTTATAATAGGAGGAGGGATGGTTATGCATCCAAGTAAGAATTCTATTAAGACAGCTTTAAGAGTAGCTCTTGAAAGTGGTCGTAATATGGTTATTCCATATTATCCATTATGCATAAATCATACAATTGATGAAGTGTATGAATGGATGTATAGTTTATATAAGTCAATGCTTAATGAATATAATGTTTCAGATATTCTTGTTACAGGAAGTTCTTCCGGTGCAACTCTTGCATTAGGACTTGTATCATATATAAATATTTCAAAGAAAGATATTGAAGTTCCAAAGAGAATATATGCATCATCTCCAGGAGAATGTTTTAAAGATGCAGATTTGATAAAAAAAGGAGAAATTCTTGATAAAAAAGATATTTTATTGACTTTATCATTTGTTAAAATTTTTGGTAAAATTATGGCTCATGGAAAAGATATGCCAGAGTACATGCTGTATCTTGAAAAGGGTAATTATCATGGAGTAGAGGAAGTCTATCTTTCTTATGGAAGTGATGAAGTGCTTTATGCTGCATATGATACAATAAAAGATAAACTTGAGAATGATGGAGTTAAGGTAATTTCAGAAATAGGAGAAAATTTGTTTCACTGTTATCCGTTCTTTCCTATTGTAAAGGAAACCAAGTCCGGTTGGGAAAATATGTTGCAATATCACAAAACTAATGAATGAGTATATTTAGTTTTTAGATAAATTAAAAATAAATGAAAGCAGGAAAACTATGGATAATAGAGATATTTTATATGTATTTTTTAAGGCTGAAAATGAGCGTAATTGGGAATTGTACAAACAGTTTTTACATCCAGAAGTATGTTGGGAATTGTTCAGCAAAGAAAAGAAAAAAATTGTTGGAATAGAAAATTATATAAAAACTATAAAAAATGCATATCTAAATACGGATTCTAAATTTTCGTGTATAGATATGCAGATTTCTAAAAGCGAAAATAGAATAGTCACTTATTTAGTAAATAATTTTGGTGTTCGTTCTTTGGATATTTTTGATTTTAAAGATGGAAAAATATATAGAGAATATGAGTTTATTTTAGATTGATAAATTAAAATTGTTAAATACAAAAAAATTACAGAATTTTTGACGGTAGAGATACCGTCTTTTTTATGTTAATTTTTTTGATTTTTGTACTAATTCTTTACAAAATAATGCAATTGATATATAATTATTGTAAGTTTATGTTATTTTTTTAGGAGGAAAATAGAAATGGTTAGATTACGTTTTGCACCAAGTCCAACAGGATATTTACATATAGGAGGACTTAGGACTGCTTTATATAATTATTTATATGCTAAGCAAAATGGAGGAAAGTTTTTGCTTAGAATTGAAGATACTGATAGAACAAGATATGTTGAAGGGGCTATAGAAAATTTGATTCACGAACTTAAATGGGCAGGAGTTGAGGCAGATGAAGGTGTTTGTCTTGATGAAAATGATAAGATTACAGAAGTTGGTGAATGTGGTCCATATATTCAATCTGAAAGAGTTGAAAAAGGGATTTACAATAAATATGCAGAGGAACTTATTGAAAAGGGTTATGCTTATTATTGTTTTTGTAGCAAGGAAAGACTTGATGATATAAAAAATCAACAAAAAGCTGATGGAAAAATTCCAAGATATGACGGACTTTGTAGAGGAGTTAGCATTGAAGATGCTAAGAAGAGAATTGCAAATGGCGAAAGTTATGTAATTAGATTAAAGTTACCGGAAAATAGAGATATTGTTTTTGAAGATGTAATCAAAGGCAAAATTACAATAAATACAAATGATATGGATGACCAAGTTTTAATTAAGGCTGACGGTTTTCCAACTTATCATTTTGCTGTAGTTGTTGATGACCATTTAATGGGAATTACTCATATTGTAAGGGGAGATGAATGGATTTCATCAACTCCTAAACATATTTATCTTTATGAAGCTCTTGGCTTTGAAAAGCCTACTTTTGTTCATTTACCAACAGTTTTAAATAAGAGCGGAAAGAAATTATCTAAGAGAAATGATGATGCATCTGTTGAAGATTTCAGATTAAAAGGATATTTACCGGAAGCACTTATAAATTATCTTGCTCTTGTAGGTTGGAGTCCAGAAAGCAATGAAGAAATTTTATCTTTAGATGAAATGGTTAAACAATTCTCCTTTGATAGAGTTTCAAAATCTGGTGGAGTTTTTGACGTAGATAAATTAGATTGGGTTAATGCTCAATATATAAGAAAGATGGAAGTTTCAGAACTTGCAAAACTTGTTAAACCTTATTTGGTTGAAGCTGGTTTTGTAAAAGAAGATGTTTGTGAAAAGAGACTTGAGCTTATCGCTAAGACTTTCCAAGAATCTATTTCAAGACTTCCTGAAATTGTAGATCAATCAAGATTCTTATTTGAAGAAGTTGAAGTTGAGGCTGATGCTTTAGAAATGAGAAATGTAGAACATATAGGAATTTTAAAGGAAAAAATAGAGGAAGAATTATCTCAAATCGATGAAATTGATGAAGTGATTGCTAAGGACTTTATGAAAAAAGTTCAAAAGGCATCAGGATTTAAGGGAAAAGACTTGTATATGCCGGTTAGAGCATTGCTTACTGGTCAAGTTCATGGACCTGAACTTTCAAATATTTTAGAAATTTTAGGAAAAGAAGAAATTTTAAGAAGATTGGTATAGTTGGCTTATGAAAAATTTTAAAAATATTATAAAGAGACTTTTTATATTCTCTTTCATATTAATTGGTTTTTTTATAGTACCTTCAAATAATTCTTTTGCAGATACTTTTTACAAAAACACAATAAATGTTAAAATTAATAAAGACGGAAGTGCTGATATCGAAAGCATTATGGATTTTGAGCCGTCAAAGGGAACTGAATACTACGTTCCAATAGAAAATTTAGGGAAAAGTGAAATTTTAAATTATAATGTTTCTGAAATCATAGAAGGGAAAGAAGTTCCTTATGAGACTTTAAAAACTTGGAATGTAAAGCAAACGAAAGAACAAAAAGCAAAGAAAGCTGGAATTGTAAAGACTAAAAACGGCTATGAACTCTGTTTTGGATTTGGAGAATATAAGAGAAAAACTTTTGTTTTAAGATATAGAGTTACTAATTTTATAAAACTTTTAAAAGATTCTGATATGATTTATTGGCAATTTGTTAATAAGAATTTAAATTCTGCTCCAAAAACGGTAAAAATTACTATTTCAAAAGCTGAAGGTAAATTCGATAATACAAATGCTAAGATTTGGGCTTTTGGAAATAAAGGAAAGATTGAATTTTTAAATGGGAAAATAGTTTTTAATAGTTTGTCAGGACTTTCTAGCTCTAATTATGTTACAGTTTTAGTTAAATTAAATAAAGGAGAAATAACTTCCGGGGAAACAATAAATAAAGATTTTTCATATTATCAAGATTTAGCTTTTAAAGGTTCAGACTATACTAAAAACAACGCTAAAAAAAAGTTGATGCATGATGTTACACTTTTCGTTGTAGCACCGATAGTTGTATTCGCTTCTTTTCTTACTGTATTATTCTTAGTTAAAAAGAAAGGATATAGTAAGGGTGATTTTAAAGGAGAATATTATAGAGATATTCCTGAAAAAGAATGGTGGAAATTGTCTTATATATTAAAAAATGCAGGTTTTGATGGTAATGAGGCAATATTTAGAGCATATTTTCTAAAATGGATTCAAGCTAAGCTATTAATACCTATAACAGAAGAAAAGGGAGTTGTTTTTAAAAAGGATGTTTTAGCTCTAAAAATAAATGAAGATGCTCCTAAAGAATTTGATACGAAAATAGAAGAAAAATTTTATACTATGGTTGTAGAAGCATCTATGGGAGATGGAATTTTACAAGAAGATGAATTCTCAAAATATTTAAAAGATGAAATTAAGCAACATAGATTTCAAGAATTATCAGAAGAGTTAGAGTTTTTATCTCTTGACTATGCAAGAGAAAACAATCTTTTTGATAAAAAAACAAACGGTGAATGGACGAAAAAGTATAATGAAAAAGGTAAGGGCTTTGTCGCTAATTTAATAAAATATTATAATTATTTAAAAGATTTTTCTTTGTTGAGTGAAAGAGAAATTTCTGAGATAAAAGTTTGGAAAGAACTACTAATTTATGCTACACTTTATGATGTTACAGATGTCGTTGAAGAACAATTAAGAAAATTATCTCCAGAAGTATTAAATAATATAAATGTAGATTTAGACTCATTCCATACGGGAGTTATTTATTCTGATACTTTCTCTAATAATTTTGTAGATGCTTATTCTAGTAATGTATCAAGCTTTTTTGGTGGAGATGGTGGATACACAAGCACTGGTGGAGGGGATGACTCCTTCGGCGGTGGCGACGGTGGTGGAACTCGTTAACATAGAAATAGATATTATATAACAAAATTTAAAAAGATTTATTAAGGAGGCTTATGAAAAATTTTAGAAATGTTATAAAAAGGCTTTTTATATTCTCTTTTATATTACTAGGTTTTTTTATAGTACCTTCCAATAATTCTTTCGCAGACACTTTCTATAAGAATGAAATTAAAGTTAAAATTAATAAAGACGGGAGTGCTGACATCGAAAGTATTATGGATTTTCAACCAACAAATGGGACTGAATACTATATTCCAATAGAAAATTTAGGAAAAAGTGAAATTCTAAATTTTAAAGTTTCAGAAATTCAAAACGGGAAAGAAGTTCCTTACGAGAGTTTGAAAACTTGGAACGTAAAACAAACTAGAGAACAAAAAGCTAAAAAGTCAGGAATTGTAAAGACTAAAAATGGTTATGAACTTTGTTTTGGTTTTGGAAAATATAAGAGAAAAACTTTTGTTTTAAGATATAGGGTTACAAATTTTGTAAAACTTTTGAATGACTCTGATATGGTTTTTTGGAAATTTGTAAATGATAGGCTAAATGCTCCTCCAAAAGAAGTAAAGATTACCATTTCAAAAGTAGGAGGGAAATTTGACAATACCAATGCTAAAATTTGGGCTTTTGGTAATAAAGGGAAGATTGAATTTTCAAATGGAAATATAGTTTTTACTAGTTTAGCAGGACTTTCTAAGTCTAATTATGTAACTATTTTAACTCAGATAAATAAAGGAGACTTTGCTTCTGGGGAAACCATTAATAAAAACTTTTCATATTATAAAGATATGGCATTTAAAGGTTCGAGTTATAAGAAGAATACAACAAAAAATAAATCAAAAGTTCCTTATAGAACAATTATTAGAGCTATAATATTTTTAGTTGTTGCTATTTCTGGAGCGACTGCTGCAGTTGTATCAAATAAGAAATTTAAAGGTGGACATAAAAAAGGAGAGTTCAAGGGAGAATACTATAGAGATACTCCTGAAAAAGAATGGTGGAAATTATCTCTCATTTTACAAAGTGCAGGTTTTAGTGGAGCGGAGGCAATTATTAGAGCATATTTTCTAAAATGGATTCAAGGGAAACTTTTGCTACCTATGACTGAAGAAAAGGGATTTATTTTTAAAAAAGAGGTCTTATCCTTACAAATAAATAATAAATCAAATTATGAGTTTGAGACTTCTACAGAAAGAAAATTATTTGATATGGTTAGAGCTGCTGCTAGAGATGATGAAATTTTACAAGAAAATGAATTTTCTACTTACTTAAAAAAGACAAAAAATCAAAATGCGTTTAAATCAATTCAAGAGACTTTAAAACAAGCATCCGTTACTTATGCTCAAAATAATGACTTTCTTGTTAAGAATAGTAGAGGGAAGTCGACATATACTTACAACGATAACGGGAAAGACTTTACAATGCATCTAGTAAAGTATTATAATTATTTAAAAGATTTTTCTTTATTAAGTGAAAGAGAAGTTTCTGAAATAAAAGTTTGGAAAGATTTATTGATTTATGCGACACTTTATGATGTGGCTGAAGAAGTTGAAAAGCAAATGAAGAAACTATCTCCAGAATTTTTGGAAAGTTACGATGTAGATGTTTATTCATTGCATACTGCAATGGTTTATTCTCATGTATTTTCTAGTAACTTTTTAGATGCTTATACGAAAAGTGTTCAAAGCTCTTCCGGTGGAGGCGGAGGCTTTTCAAGTATCGGCGGAGGAGGAGGCTCCTTCGGTGGTGGTTCCGGTGGTGGAACTAGATAATTGGGTATATATTCAATGAAATATATAAATATAGAAAGGAGAAAATTATGGTAATATTATATGTAATTTTAGGAGTTGTTGTTTTACTATTATTATGGCTTATGACAAGCTACAATAAATTAGTGAGACTAAGAGAAATGGTAAAAAATGCTATGGGACAAATAGCTGCAAATGTTGAATCAAGATGGGATGCTTTAAAATCTTTAATTGATGCAACTAAAAAATACTCTGAACATGAAGCTGAAACATTGGAAAAAGTTGTTCAAGCAAGAGGAAGTGTAAACAGTAGCAGTACTGTAAAAGATATTGAAGCTGATGATAATATGTTTACTCAAGCTTTATCAAGACTTGCTGTTGTAGTTGAAGCATATCCTGATTTAAAAGCCAATGACTTGTATCTAAATACAATGGATAAAATCGATGAATATGAACAGGATGTAAAGAACTCAAGAATGATTTATAATGATATGGTTACTAAATTTAATAGAGTTGTGTTAGTATTTCCAATGGTATTAATTTCAAGAATGTTAGGATTCAGCGAATACGAATATTTCAAAAATACAGAATCAAAAACTAATCCACCTAGCTGGGATTAAGGATATTACAGTATTAAAAGTACTCGAAAGGGTACTTTTTTTAGTTGAGTTTTTATAGAGAATTTATTTACAATAAATATTGAAAAAATAGTTTTTATATGATAAAATTACTTATGCATTATTTATACGGAGGAAAATTATGAAAAAATTAAGAAGTTTTTTGTTATCTTTAGCAATGATTTTTGTTGTGGTATTGTCAACTGCTTGCTCAAGCAAAGAAGCTACTGCTACAAAAACTTTTGTAAAAGAACAAAATGGTGTTAAGGTAACCCTTGTCTATACTTATATTGAAAGTGAAGACAAAGTTGTTAAACAAACAAGTAAAACAGAGGCTTTATTCTCTGCATTTAAAGGTAGAGATATAGAGCAAGTAAAAAAACAATTACAAGATATTTCTGCTAAATTTCAAGGAATTAAAGGGATAAAAGAAACCGTTGATATTCAAGAAGATAAATTCATTGAAGAAGTGGAAGTAGATTATTCAGAGCTTGATTATGAAAAGGCAAAAAATCTTCCTGGAATGATTTTCTCAGGAGATCCTACAAAAACTAAAGTTAGTATGGAAAAAAGTGAAAAAATGTTAATGACACATGGGTTTGAAGAACAAAAATAATATTTGGATGATTTTAAAGACTGTATGATTGGGGTCTTTTTGTGCTTAAATTTATTTGTAATATAGCCAGTATAGATATACAGTTAGATTGAAAAAACTCTTTTAATATGGTAAAATGAAGTGTAAAATTATTTATAAGGAGAAGGGTTATGAAAAAATTAAGAAATATTCTATTGTCAGTAGCTATGATACTGGTTGTAATATTGTCAACAGCATGTACAAATAAAGATACTACTACCACAAAAAAAGATACTAATGCTACAAAAACTTTTGTAAAAAAACAAAATAGCGTGAAATCAACTGTTACTTATACTTATATTGAAAATGAAGATAAGGTTTTAAAGCAAACAACTGTAAATGAAGGTGTATATGCTGAATTACCAAATGCAAAAACTAAGGAAGCAGTTCAAAAAGTATTAGATCCTATTGCTAAAAAGTATCAAGGAATCAAAGGAATAAAACATTCTATTGACTATCAAGAAGATAAATTTGTTGAAAATTTGGAAATTGACTATGAAAATATTGATTATGAAAAAGCAAAAGAAATACTTGGAAAAGATTTTACAGATCCATCAAAAACGAAGATTAGTATGAAAAAAACTGAAGAATTGCTAACAAATCAAGGATTCAAAGAACAAAAATAATAGAATTTTGAATTTAAAGGCAGTATATATACACTGCCTTTGTGTTTGAAAAAATTTTTATTATGTGGTAAAATGAGTTGTAAAATTTTTTATATGGAGGTAGATTATGAGAAAATTAAAAAATATTCTATTATCAGCAGCTATGATGCTAGTTGTTATATTGTCAACGGCATGTTCAGGTAAAGGTTCTAATGCTACAAAAACTTTTGAAAAAGAAAAAAATGGTATAAAAACAACAGTAACTTACACTTATATTGAAAGTGAAGACAAAGTTATAAAACAAACAACTAAATTAGTTGGAGAATATGCTAAATTACCATCTACAAAGACAAAGGAAGCAGTTCAAAAAGTATTAGATCCGATTGCTGAAAAGTATAAAGGAATTAAGGGAATAAAGCATTCCATTGATTATCAAGATGATAAATTCGTGGAAGAAACTGAAATTGATTATGAAAACCTTGATTATGAAAAGTCAAAAACAGTTCTAGGAAAGAATTTCCAAGATCCTGCAAAAACTAAGATTAGTATGAAGAAAACAGAAGAAATGATGTCAGGACAGGGATATACTGAAGTAAAATAATATGATTTTAGAACAATTAGCAGTACAATTTTGTACTGCTTTTTTGTTGTCAAAAGCACTTTTTTATGGTAGAATTAGTCGAAGAATTTTAATACGGAGGAAAGATATGAAAAAACTAAGAAATATTCTATTGTCAGTAGCAATGCTATTAGTTGTGGTATTGTCAACAGCTTGTTCAAGTAAAGAAGCTACTGCTACAAGAACTTTTGTAATGGAGAAAAATGGTTCTAAAATTACTATGGTATACACTTATATTGAAAGTGAGGACAAAGTTGTAAAACAAACAACTACAAATGAAATTATGTATAATCAGTTGCCCAATGCAAAGACAAAAGAGGATGCTCAAAAAATTTTGGATCCAATTTCTCAAAAATTCCAAGGAATTAAAGGATTAAAAGAATCTATTGAATATCAAGATGATAAGTTTATTGAATCATTAGAAGTTGATTATACAGACTTCGACTATGAAAAAGCTAAAAGTCTTCCTGGAATGAAATTTTCTGGAGATCCAACAAAAACTAAAGTAAGTATGCAAAAAAGTGCAGAATTATTAACACAAAATGGATTTGAAGAACAAAAATAAGAAGATTTTAGAATAAAAAGGTAGTATAGTTTTTATACTATTTTTTTATTTGGAAATACTAAGGTAATTAATAAGAGTATATAGTGTTGAAAAATATTGATAAAAAGTTTTTAATATGATAAAATTAACTATAAGTTATGGGATAGTATGAAAAATAAAGAAAAGGTAAAAAAGCTATTAAATCTATACAGAAAAAATTTGAAGGCATTAGAGGAATAAAACATTCAGTGGAATATCAATAAGACGAATTTATAGATATTTTAGAGATTGATTATACTAATCTTGACGTTGAAAAAGGAAAAGCAAAGGGAGTATTTGAGAAAGAATTTATAGATTCTTCAAAAGTATCTGTTAGTATTAAAAAAACTGAAAAATAAATGATGGAATGGGAATATACAGAAGAAAAATAATCTTATTTTTCCATTTAAATAATAAGGAGGTAGGATATGAAAAATATTAAAAGAATTATAACAAGTTTTATCTTAGTTTTTTCAATTTTATTCTTATCAGCTTGTGGTGGAGTAAAAAGTAAAACTTATTATATTGAAAAAGACGGAAGAGAAATTACAGTGAAGGTGAAACATAAAGATGATAATGTAAATGAGATTGATATAGAGGCTAGACTTTCTTATGGATTGTTGATGGTTCAAAATCAAGAACAGGCGAAAGTTTTATTTTCTTTAGTAAAGAGTATGAGTACAAAACTTGAAGGAATTAAATTTGAGGTTGATTATGCTGAAAAAGATTTTAAATTAAAAGTTAATGTTGATGTTAATAAAGTTGATGTTAATAAAGTTAAAGGGTTTATAAGTTTGTTAGGAGAAAAAGTTCCTAAAAGCATTACAGAAAATGTTGATGAAGTATCAAAAAAAGTAAAAAGTTTTAAAGAGCTTAAAGAGACTCTTTTGAAAGCTGGATTTAAAGAAAAATAATATGAAAGTATAACAAAAAAGTAATATATTTATACTATTAGACTGGCGAAAAAGTGTCGATGAGCAATCATCGACACTTTTTTGTGGAGAAAAGATAGAATAAGTAGTATAATAATTATAATATAGTTAAATAATTAGACATGAATTTTCAAATAATTTTGAATTAAAACAAAATATATAAAAAAAGTATAGACATATGCTCTATCTATATTCTGATGAAATATATTTGAATTGTTTGTTAGTACTTATTATAAAAATTAAATTCAAAATATCATTTGACAGTTTAGATTCAATACTAAAAATTTTTTTCTCATAAATAAATAATAATTATTGATATTATTTAAAAATTGTGGTAATATATACTGGTAAGAGGAAATAAACTCTTTATAGAATTTTTTTAGGAGGAAAAAAATGAGAAAAAAAATAATATTATTACTTGCATTGGTACTTTCTGTGGGGATTTTAGGAGCTTGTACCAAAAAAGATGATAGTAAAAATAAAGAGGGGGAAAAGAAAACTGAGCAAAAGACTACAAAGAAGAAAGTTATCGCTACAAGTACAATGCTTACAGATTTGGTAAAGCAAATAGGTGGAGATAATTTTGAAGTTGAAGGAATGATGAAAGCGGGAGTTGACCCTCATTTGTATAAACCGACAGCAGGAGATGTTGAAAAACTTGAAAAAGCTGATGTTGTCGTTGTAAACGGATTACATTTGGAAGGACAAATGGGAGAGGTTTTACAGAGTTTAGAAAAGCAAAATAAAAATGTTGTAACTGCATCTAAGAATATTCCATCAGAAAATTTACTTCCTTGGGATGAAGAAGGAGCAGGTCCTAATGATCCACATATGTGGTTCAGTATTAAAAATTGGAAGATAGCCGCAAAAAATGTTGCGGAAGGTCTAAAGAAAGCTGATAGTTCAAAAGCTGAAGAAATAGATAAAAATCTTGCTAAATATGAAAAAGAACTTGATGAACTTTCTGATTATATAAAGAAAAGAGTAGCAGAATTGCCAAAAGATCAAAGAATTTTAGTTACTGCACATGATGCTTTTAACTATTTTGCAAAGGAATTTGGATTTAAGGTAGAAGCTATTCAAGGAATCAGTACAGAATCAGAAGCAAGTGCGGCTGATATAAAGAAACTTTCAGATTTCTTGGTTAAAACAAAAATAAAAGCAGTTTTTGTTGAATCTTCAGTTCCTAAGAAGACTATTGAGTCTTTAGTTGAATCTTGTAAAGCTAAAGGGCATAATGTTAAAATAGGTGGAGAATTATATTCTGATTCATTGGGAGATGAAAATACAAAAGAAAATACTTTTATCTCAATGTATAAATACAATGTCGATACAATTGTTGATGCTTTAAAATAATACTTGAAAAAAATCTCCTAAATATATACTTATATTGTGGAGATTTTTTGTTTTGGAGGAATAAAATGGATGAAATAGCTGTAAAAGTTGAGGATTTAACTATTGCTTATTATCTTAAACCTGTAGTTTGGGATGTGGACTTGGATATTAAAAAAGGTAAACTTACTGCAATTTTAGGACCAAATGGTGCTGGTAAATCAACTTTGTTAAAGGCAATGCTAAATTTAATTCCCATTTCATCTGGAAAAATTTCGTTTTTCGGAAAATCTTATAAAGAATTTAGAAAAGATATTTCTTATGTTCCGCAAAGTGAATCTGTGGATTGGGATTTTCCAACAGATGTTTTAGATGTTGTTATGATGGGAACTTATGGAAAGCTCGGTTGGATAAAAAGAGCAGGTAAAAAGGAAAGAGAACTGTCTTTAGAATCTTTAAAAAAGCTTGGGATGGAAGATTTTGTCGATAGACAAATAAGCGATCTTTCAGGTGGACAACAACAAAGAGTTTTTTTGGCAAGAGCATTAGTTCAAGATAGTGAGATTTACTTTTTAGATGAACCTCTTAAAGGGGTTGATGCTAAAACGGAAAAAGAAATTATGAAAATTTTAAAGGAACTCAGAGACAATGGAAAGACGATTATAGTTGTTCATCATGATTTAAGAACTGTTGAGGAATATTTTGATGAGGTTGTACTTTTAAATAAGTTGGTTATTGCTTCAGGTTCTGTTAAGGATGTTTTTACAGAAGAAAATATAAATAAGGCATATAGGGTGTAGATTATGAATGGAGTTTTAGATTTGCTTACTGACTATACTTTTTTGATGATAGCTTTAGGTTCAGGACTTTTGGGGCTTTTAAGTGGAATTATGGGAGTGTATGTTACAGTAAAAAAAGAGGGGCTTATTTGTGATGCAATCAGTCATTCAACACTTCCTGGTGTTTGTATTGCTTTTATGGTGCTTGGAATAAAAAATTTAGAATTTTTGCTTCTTGGAGCTTTTATTGCAGGAGTTATAGCTGCACTTCTTATTTTTGGAATTGATTTGAAATCAAAAGTAAAATTTGATAGTGCATTGGCGATAGTTTTGTCAACATTTTTTGGTCTTGGTGTCGTTTTACTTGCACTTATCCAAAGAAAAGCAAATACAAATCAAGCAGGTCTTGATAAATTTATATTTGGACAAGCAGCCGCCTTTTTGAAAAAAGATATATATTTTTTAATTGGAATAATTATCTTGGTATTGTTTGTAATTTTACTGTTTTGGAAAGAATTAAAACTTTTTTCATTTGATCCGGAATTTGCACAAACAAAGGGATTCTCTATAAATTTAATGACTGGAATATTAATAGTTTTACTTGTAATTTCAATAGTTATGGGAATTCAATCAGTTGGAGTAATTCTTATGAGTACAATGTTAATTGCACCACCTGTTGCTGCAAGACAATGGACGGATAAATTCAATATTATGATGATTTTATCAGGAATTTTTGGAGCTTTTTCAGGAATTACCGGTTCATTTATAAGTATGTATTATAAAGGTCTGTCAACAGGACCAGTTATAACCATAGTTGCAAGTTTAATTGTATTTTTAAGTATTTTATTTTCACCAAAAAAGGGAATTTTATTTAGTAAAAAGAGGACTATGCAAGGAGGGACTAAATGAGACAATTAGAAATTTTAATAGCTGTAAGTTTAGTTTCAGCCGCTTGTTCACTATTGGGACCATTTTTAATTCTTAGAAAAATGGCTATGATGATAGACTCTATAACTCATACAATTTTACTTGGAATCGTAATTGCTTTTTTCATTACAAAAGATTTAACAAGCCCTTTGTTGATTGTCGGTGCTGGCCTAGTTGGAATACTTACTGTATTTTTGACAGAACTTATAAATCAAAAGACAACTTTGCATGAAGATGCATCAATAGGACTTGTATTTCCGTTTTTGTTCAGTATTGCTATAATATTGATTTCAAAATTTTTAAGAGGAGTACATCTTTGTATTGACTCCGTTTTAGTTGGAGAAGTTGCATTTTCAATAATTCCTAGAATTGAATTTTTTGGGTATGAAATGTCAAAGGTTATTTTTGTAATGGCAGTGATATTTTTAATTGATTTAATTTTTATTTGGTTCTTCTTTAAAGAATTAAAAATTTCTACATTCGACAAAAATTTAAGTCTGATTTCCGGATTTGCACCAGTTATTATTTATTATGCACTAATGAGCTTAGTTTCTGTAACAACTGTAGGAGCATTTAATGCAGTAGGTTCAATACTTGTAATTTCATATATGGTTGTTCCATCTGCAACGGCATATCTTTTAACCCATGATTTAAAGAAAATGATATTTATAAGTGTTTTTACAGGTGTGTTAAGTAGTATCTTAGGATTTTATACAGCACATGTTTATGACCTTTCTATTGCAGGAACGATAGCCATAGTTAATGGATTGATATTTTTATTAGTTTTTGTGTTTGAACCAAGAAACGGAATAATCAAAAAAATATTAAATGAAAATAGAAAGAGAGTTGAATTTGCTGAAGTTACTATGATGCTCCATATAATAAATCATGAAAATACTGAAAGAGCTGACATCGAGTGTAATGTTGTAAAAATAAATGAGCATTTATGTTATGCAAAGAATAAATTTGAAAAAGTTTTAAAGAACATAGTAAATAAAAAATTTGCATATATAGAAAATGATATTATAAAAGTTACTGATATCGGTAGAGAAAAAACTTTGGATAAATTTAATGAATGGATGAAGTAAGATGAAGATAGAATAATCTTTTGATTATCATTTATCTTTATTTGAATTTGCAAAGAAATTATTTCAAAAATTTAATAAAAAATTAAAAGAGAGATAATTTTAAATAAAAAACAAAAAAGCATAGACAAAAATTGTGTTTTGTCTGGACTCTGAGCTATTGAATTTTTTCAATAGCTTTTTTGTGTCCTATATTCAGATTGATTTTTTTTGGTTTAATGTAGTACAATAAATTGTAGAGATATGAAGGGGAGTGAAATATATGGAAACTGTAAGATTATATACAAGACAAGATATTAGATCTTTAAAAGAAATTGAAGAAAAAGGATATTTTACAAATAAAATTTCTTATGTTAAAGAAAATTTTGGTGTAATTTCCGACTATATTTTGAATTGCTATAATTATTTTGTAAAAGAGGCAAGTAAAAGAGTTCCAAAACCGGATGAAGTTGAGATGCCTGTTTGGTGTGGAGTAAGCAATAAAAATTGTATGCCTCCAATTGAAAATTCAGTTTTATATGTTTTAGATGTTCCGAAAGATGAGGTAATCTATTTTGACGGAGTTAAATGGGATTATGTACTCAATCATCATTATATTCCATTGGATGAAGAAGATGATAAAAAGTATAAAAAGAGATTAAAAGATAAGGGAATAGATAATGGCTTTGAATTTTTTGAAGGAAAGTATAAGAATTTTTATCCCGAAGAAAGACAAATAGTTATAGACAGTTGGACTAGAATATTCGATATTGATGAATGGGATATTTACAGAGTTCAAGCAAATATTTGGAAAATAAAAAAAGAATGGATTTTCGCTATGGTAAAAAAAGGAGATATTATTCCTTAATTTTAACTGTTACTTTAATAAATTTTTATTTTAATGTTTTTGTCATTTTTTTGAAATGTGATATAGTGAAACAAAGATGATAATATTTTTTATTTAGTGGATTATTATGCGTCATTTAATGTATATATTTTAGGTTATACTGTGAATAATTTCAAGGAGGATATTATGAAAAAATTTTTTAGAAAATTTGTTTTAATTTTGCCTGTTTTTATTGTTTTGTCAGGTTGTTCTAAAAGTTCCAAAGTTGATGACGATAATACAAATAAGCAAGTAGTTAGAAAGGCAAGTAAAGAAGTTGAAAAAATTTGTGGATACTATTATGCCTATGATTCACAAATTGTTGTAGATAATGGTGAATATTATGGTGTGCCTTGTATGTATTATAAGGCTAAACCTATAGACTTTGACAAATGTTCGAAAGAATCTGTTAAAAAACTTCGTGGTGATTTTACAGATGATGGAAATTTTTTAGATCCGAAAATTTATGAAGAAGATGGAAAAAAGTATTTAACAGCTGATTTTTTCCCTGAAAAGAAGTTTTGGATAAAAGACGAAAAAACCATTGTTGATGTTGAAACTAATACGGAATATAAAAAAGGCGACCCTAAATAAATATGTGAAATTAATTAAACAACTAATGGCTTTTGCCATTAGTTGTTTTTTAAAAATAAGAATTAAGGAGGATGTAATGAAAAATAAATTTAAAATTTTAATTCTATCTTTCATTTTATTGACTTCTTGTACCAATGGAAGAGCTAAACAGCCTGAAAATAGTTTTAGAAAAAATCAATATGGGAATCACGTTATTGCAGATGCTAAGCTAGATTATTATGGAAATTTGAATGATGTTGAAAAGGAAACGAAAGTAATTGTTGTAGGTAAAAAAATAAAGCAAAATCCGTCAAAAATACAAAAAAATAAAAATAACGGATATGTTAATGGTGTATATACAATTTCGAATTTTAAAATAGAAAAGGTTTTTAAATGTAATTTCAAAGCGGGAGATGTTATAGATATTTTTGAAAGTGCCGGAATAGATGAGGAAACAGGGAAGATTTATCATATTGCAGGATATGAGTTTATGGAAAAGGATGAGGAATATTTACTGTTTTTAAGACGTTCGGAAACTGATCTGTGGTATATGATATCAGGATTGAAATTTGGTAAAATTTCACTTTCAGGTAAAAAAGGAGATTTGCGATTAGAAATGGAAAAAGCAAATGAGTATTTGGAAGAATTTGAAAATGAAGATAGAATAAGAGAAGAAGCGATAAAAAAATATATTGAAAAGTAGTGATAAAAAATTTTGAATGCAGTCTGTTGCGTGGTTTTTACAGACTGCTTTTTTATGAAAAATATCCTTAACTTTTATAATTTGATTTTTTTACTTTAAGAAAAAATTTACTTACAATATTGACAAAAAAATTTTTTTATGTTCTAATTTTTAAGTAAAAATTTTAAAGAAAGGAGATATTATGAAGATAAGTACTAAAGAACTTACTTTTGTAGCATTGTTCAGTGCATTAATTGCCGTTGGAGCATTTATAAAGATTCCATTTTTGCTTGTTCCGATTACATTGCAAACTCTATTTATTGTTCTGTCAGCATTGGTGTTGGAACGTAAATTAGCTGTATTAAGTGTAATTGTATATATAATGATTGGGCTTGTAGGATTTCCTATATTTGCAAATGGTGGTGGAATAAATTATATTTTCAGTCCAACTTTTGGATACTTGGTATCATTTATATTTGCAACTTATTTTATTGCTAGCTTTAAGGAAAAGAATATTTATATAAGTACTGCTATTGGAATGTTAATTATTTATGCTCTAGGAATGATATATTTTGTATTTATACAATATGTACTTAATGGGAAAGTGTATTTAATAAGTTATTTATTTTATAATTTATTTTTAGTTTTTTTACCTGGAGATATACTTTCTTGTGTAGTTGCAATCATTGGATATAGAAAGATACTTAGATTAAAGAAATAGAACTTTTTAATAATTTTTTAGAAACAATACTCTTTTTGATTTTTTATCAAATTAAGGGAGTGTTGTTTTTTTGTGTTTTTATAAAAATTTAAGTTTATAAAAAAATACTTGACATTATAAAACAAATAATATATAATTTGACTGTCAAAACTTTGACTGTCAAATATTTGATAATCAAAATAAAAAAGGAGATAAAATTATGTTAGAAAAAGTTAGAGAAATTTTAGTAGAATCATTAAATATCGAAGGAAGTGAGGTAGTTCCTACTGCAAGACTAAATGAAGATTTAGGAATTGATTCTTTATCATCTATTGAACTTGCATTGGAAATAGAATCAGAATTCGATATAAAAATTGAAGATGAAGAATTAATGAAATTACAAACTGTACAAGATGTAATAGATATTATTAACTCAAAGACGAAGTAGTAAGCTATCAAAACTAGCTTACTAAATTTTTAGGAGAAATTTATGGATATTGACAAGATAAATAGTATTATTGAATTGTTTAAAAATTCAGGTTTAGATGAAATGACTTTAGAACTTAAAGATTTTAAGATCAATTTGAAAAATAATAAAGTTGAATATGTTACTAAAGAGGTAGTAAATGTTGTAGAGAAAAGTAATTCTGTAAAACCTGTAAAAGAAGAGAAACAAGTTGATGATACTAACGGTGAATGGATTAAAGCTCCTTTTGTTGGAACTTTTTATGCTGCACCAAGTGCTAATGAAGCACCTTATGTAAAAGTTGGTCAAAAGATAAAAGAAGGTGATATTATTTGTATTTTGGAAGCTATGAAAGTTATGAACGAAATAAAATCCAATAAGAGTGGAACTGTGCTTGAAATTAAAGCACAAAATGGAAATATGGTTGAATTTAATGAGGAGCTTATCTTGATAGGAGATTAAGATGATTAGAAAGTTACTAGTTGCTAATCGTGGTGAAATAGCAGTAAGAATAATTAGAACTTGCAAAGAAATGGGGATAACCTCTGTTGCAGTTCATTCGGTTGGAGATAAGGAAGCGTTGCATGTTAATTTGGCAGATGAAGCAATATGTATAGGTCCTGATAATCCTTTACAATCATATCTTAATATGAATAATATTATTCAAGCTGCTTGTAGTAGCGGATGTGATGCAATTCATCCAGGATTTGGATTTTTAAGTGAGAATCCAAAATTTGCAAAATTAGTTGAAGAATGTGGTTTAATTTTTGTAGGTCCTAATCATGAATTGATAAGTATGTTAGGGGATAAAAATGAAGCCAGATTACAAATGATAAATATTGGAGTTCCAGTTATTCCTGGAACAAAAAATGTCATTGAAAATGTTGAGGAAGGACTTTTAGAAGCAGAAAAAATTGGATATCCAGTTATCATCAAAGCCTCTAGTGGTGGTGGTGGTAAAGGAATGAGAATAGTTTGGGATAGTTCTGATTTTATTGAAAATTTTAATACTGCAAAATCTGAGGCAAAAGTTAGTTTTAATGATGATAGAGTTTATATTGAAAAATATATTGAATTACCAAAACATATTGAAGTACAAATTTTAGGGGATATGTTTGGAAATGTAATTCATCTATATGAACGTGATTGTTCAATGCAAAGGAAAAATCAAAAAATTTTGGAAGAGGCGCCTTGTCATGTTCTTGATAAAAAAATTCGAGAAAAGTTGATTACAGACGCTGTTAAAATTTGTAAGCATTTAAAATATTATTCAGCTGGAACTATTGAGTTTTTAGTTGATAAGTCAGGCAATTATTATTTTATGGAAATGAATACCAGAATTCAAGTAGAACATCCTATTACAGAGATGATTACGGGAGTTGATATAGTAAGACAACAAATACGTGTTGCATCAGGATTAAAGCTAAATATCAAGCAAAAGGATATAAAAATCAAAGGATATTCTATTGAATGTAGGATAACTGCTGAAGATACTAAGAATAATTTTGCACCTTCTCCAGGTAAGATTGAATTTTTGAATATACCTTGTGGGAATGGAGTTCGTATTGAAACGGCAGTTTATAATGGTTATACAATTCCACCTTTTTATGATTCTATGATTATGAAGGTGATAGCTTATGCTCCTACAAGATTAGCTTGCATTAAGAAGATGAGAGTTGCTCTTGAGGAATTATTTGTTGATGGAATAAGTACGAATATAGAGTTTCAATATTTGTTATTACACAGTCCAAATTTTATTAATGGTAGATATGATACTGGATATGTTGCAAAATATATAAAGGAGTTAAGTGAAAATGCAGAATATATTTAATACTAGAAAAAATAAAATAAGTAAACTTAAAATTTATAGAAAAAATAATACTACATTTTTACCAAAGGAAATTCCTGATGATCTTTTCAAAGCTTGTCCAAATTGTAATGAGAATATCACTAATGAAGAGTGGGAGTCCAATTTATATGTTTGTAGTAAATGTGGACATCATTTGAGAATTGGAGCTCCAGAGAGAATTAGAGAGCTTTGTGATATTAACTCCTTTGATGAATTTGATGCTGAAATTACTACCTTTAATGAAGAAAATTTTTATCAATATGATGAAAAGCTTGAAAAAGCTAAAGCAAATAGTGGAATAAATGAGGCTGTGGTTTGTGGAATTGGAGAAATTTCAGGAAAAAAAGTCGTTATTTGTGCTATGGATAGTAATTTTATGATGGGAAGCATGGGAAAAGTTGTAGGAGAAAAGATTACACGTTCAATTGAATATGCGACATTAAAAAAATTACCTTTAATTATAGCAACTGCAAGTGGTGGTGCCAGAATGCAAGAGGGAATTATTTCTTTAATGCAAATGGCAAAAACGAGTTCGGCTTTGAAAAAACATAATGATAAAGGCTTATTATATATAACTATTTTAACAGATCCAACTACAGGAGGAGTGAGTGCCAGTTTTGCAATGCTAGGAGATATAATTATTGCGGAACCCAATGCTCTTATCGGATTTGCAGGAAAGAGAGTTATTGAAAAAACTATAAATGAAAGTTTGCCTGAAGAGTTTCAAAGAAGTGAATTTTTATTAAAAAAAGGCTTTGTAGATTTTATAGTAAGTAGAAATAAATTAAAAGATACAATACATAAACTTTTAATTTTACATGGAGTGAAGTAATGGAATATAAAGATTATGAACTATTAATAAGGGATCTTATAGATAAAAAGAATAATGCAATAGATGAAAAAGAAAAAGAAATTATAAGAAATAAAATAAGAAAAATCTGTTATGAAGCAAATCAAAATTTAACTTCATGGGATAGAGTTTGTATTGCAAGAAATAAATCACATCCTAAAGCAGAAGATTATATAAAAAGATTATTTTCAAATTTCATTGAATTGCATGGAGATCGCTATTATGGAGATGATAAGGCTATAATATCAGGAATTGGAATATTTCATGACATTCCAGTTACTATAATAGCACAAGCAAAGGGAAAGACTACAGAAGAAAATATTGAAAGAAACTTTGGAATGAGTAATCCAGAAGGATATCGCAAAGCGATTAGACTTGCAAAACAGGCTGAAAAATTTAACAGACCAATAATAACTTTTGTTGATACTGCCGGAGCTTATCCCGGAAAAGACGCCGAAGAAAGAGGACAAGCAGAGGCAATTGCTAAATGTCTATATGAATTTTCAACAATTGAAACACCTATAATCTGTGTTGTAATTGGAGAAGGTGGAAGTGGTGGAGCTCTTGCTTTAAGTGTTGGAGATAGCATTATAATGCTTGAAAATTCAACTTATTCGATTTTATCACCTGAAGGCTTTTCATCAATTTTATGGAAAGATGAAACGAAATGCAAAGAAGCTAGTGAAATGATGAAACTTACAGCTTCAGACCTTAAAGATAAAAATATAGTTGATGAAATAATAAGAGAACCTTTTGGTGGAGCACAAAATAATTTTTCCGAAGTGATAAAACTTTTAGATGAATGTATCTATAAAAAAATCAAAGAATTGAGAAAAGTTAGTAAAAGTAGTTTGCTTTCTAATAGATATAAAAAATATAGGAATATTGGAGTTTATTAATGAAAATTTTAGGTTTTGGGAAAGCTGTTCCTAGAAAAATTGTTACAAATGATGATCTTTCAAAATTTGTAGAAACAAGTGATGAGTGGATTTTTCAGAGAACAGGAATAAGAGAACGTAGAATTTCCGATGAAAACACAAGTGAATTGGCATATAGATCAGCTGTTGATGCGATAAAAAATTCAAATATTGATAAAAATGAAATCGACCTAATTGTTTGTGCAACAATGACTCCGGATAATTTTACTCCATCAGTAGCATGTATGGTACAAGAAAAGTTAGGACTTGGAGATAATGTTACTGCATTTGATGTAAATGCTGCATGTACAGGTTTTGTGTATGCCTTAAAAATTGTAGCTTCTATGCTTAATACATATCATAAAAAAGCATTAATAATAGGCTGTGAAACACTTAGTAAAATAATAAATTTTGAAGATAGAAATACATGTGTTTTATTTGGAGATGGAGCTGGAGCAATTGTTGTAGAAAAAGACGGGAAAACTGAGGAATTTTACACTTGTAGTTTTGGAAATGACAAAGATCTCATTGCTGAAAATGTAGGAATGAATTTTGAAATGAAAAATAAAGTTCTTAAATCTGGCTTTTTAAAGATGGATGGTAAAGAAGTATTTAAATTTGCTATAAATGTTGTAGAAAAATCTATAAATAAAATTTTAGATATGAATAATTTAAAAATTGAAGATATTAATTTGATTATTCCACATCAAGCAAATCAGAGAATAATAAGTAATGTTGCTAAAAAATTTAATATAAGTAATGATAAGTTTTTCGTTAATTTAGAAAAATACGGCAATACAAGTGCTGCAAGTATCCCAATGGCTCTTTGTGAAGCCTTTGAATCGAAAAAAATTACAAAAGGAGATAAAGTAATTTTAGTTGGCTTTGGTGGAGGATTAACTTGGGGTTCTACAATTATTGAAATATAGGAGAAGATAATGATAAATGAAATATTAGGAATAAAATATCCGATTTTTCAAGGTGCGATGGCAAATATTTCAACTGCAGAATTTGCAGCAGATGTTAGTAATTCGGGTGCTCTTGGAATTATCGGAACTGGTGCAATGGATGCCAAAATGGTAAGGGAGTCTATAAAAAAATGTAAAGAACTTACTGATAAACCTTTTGGGGTTAATGTAATGCTTATGAATCCCTATTGCGATGAAATAATTGAGGTTATTTTAGATGAAAAAGTTGCAGTTGTTACTACAGGAGCAGGAAACCCGGGAGTTTATGTTGAAAAATTAAAAGCTCAAGGAATAAAAGTTATTCCAGTTGTTCCAAGTGTTGCTCTTGCAAGAAGAATGGAAAGTGTCGGTGTTGATGCAGTTATAGTTGAGGGAACCGAATCTGGAGGGCATGTTGGAGAACTTTCAACAATGGCTCTCGTTCCACAGGTAGTTGATGCGATAAATATTCCAGTAATTGCTGCAGGAGGAATTGCTGACGGCAGAGGTTTTAATGCTGCTATAAGTTTGGGAGCAATTGGTGTGCAAGTAGGTACTTGTCTACTAGTTGCTAAAGAATGTCCAGTTCATCAAAATTATAAAAATGCTGTAATTAAAGCAAAAGATATAGACACTGTTGTTACTGGTCGTAGTATAAATACACCGGTTAGAATTTTAAAAAATGATATGAGTAGGAAATTTTTACAATTAGAAAAAGAAGTTTCATCAAGGGAAGAATTAGAAAAGTTGACTTTAGGTTCTTTAAAAAGAGCTGTAATTGAGGGTGATGTTAAAAATGGTTCTGTGATGCTTGGACAAATTTCAGGTATGATAAAAGAAGAAAAAACATTGAAAGAAATTTTTGAAAATATTATGGAAGAAAGCAAAATAGAATTTAAAAGATTAAAAAATTTAATAGGGGGAGACAATGCTTAATTCTATTAAATTAAAAAATAAAATTTTAAAAGTACCAATTATTCAAGGAGGTATGGGAGTTGGAATTTCATTGTCAAATTTAGTAGGTAATGTTATGAGTGAAAATGCTATGGGAGTTTTAAGTTTCGCTCACCCCGGATATAATCGCAATACATTTTTAAAAAATACATCGGAAGATAATTTTATTGCAATGAAAGAGGAAGTTAAGAATGCAAGAAAAATTTCTAATGGGAAAGGACTACTCGGAGTCAATATAATGGTTGCGACATCTGAATATGCACTTTATGTTAAAGAATGTGTAAAGCTCGGTGTTGATGCAATAATTTCAGGAGCAGGACTTCCACTCAATTTACCTGAATTGACTAAAGGAAGTGATGTTCTTATTGCCCCCATAGTTTCAAGTGCAAAGGCTTTAAATCTTATTCTTAGAAGATGGGATCAACATCACAATAAAATCCCCGATTTTGTTGTAATTGAGGGAAGTGAAGCTGGAGGACATCTAGGCTTTAAAAAAGATGATGTTTTAAATGATACTTGTGAAAGTATAGATGAAATTTTGGAACAATGCTTGAAATTAGTTGTTGATTATGAAGAAAAATATAATCAAAAAATTCCAATTTTTGTAGCTGGTGGAATTTTTACAGGAAAGGATATTGCAAAATATGTGAAACAGGGGGCGAGTGGAGTTCAAATAGGAACTAGATTTATTGCGACAGAAGAATGTGATGCTCACGAAAAATATAAAGAGATGTTCGTAAAAGCTAAAAGAGAAGACATCATTATAGTTAAGAGTCCAGCGGGGTTTCCCGGAAGGGCTATAAGAAATAAATTTACAGAAAGATTGGATAAAGATGGAAGAATTCCTGTAAAATATTGTGTTGATTGTATTTTACCATGTAATCCTAAAAACACAGTTTATTGTATAACTGATGCTTTAATAAGAGCAGTAAAAGGAGATGTGGAAAATGGATTAGTATTTTCAGGAACTAATGCTTATAGAATAGATAAAATAACAACTGTTAAAGAATTAATTTCAGAATTGGTTTCTGAAGCAAATAATGAATTGAGGTGATTACATGAAGATAGCATTTTTATTTGCCGGTCAAGGTGCTCAATATGTAGGAATGGGACAAGAATTGTCTGATAGTTCGGTATTTAAAGAAGTATTTGAATATTTGCCTTCAAATCTACAAAAGATTTGTTTTGAAGGTCCTGCAGAAGACTTAAATAATACTTTAAATGCCCAACCTTGTATAGTAGCAGTTTCTTTAGGAATAGCAAAAGTTTTAAAAAGTAAAGGTGTTGACTGTGAATATGCAGCGGGCTTAAGTTTAGGAGAATATACAGCTTTAGCCTATAGTGAAGCAATTTCCGTTAAAGATGTTTTAGAGCTTGTAAAGAAACGTAGTGAGATTATGTCTAATGCTGTGCCTAAAAATACAGGAATGGCTGCAATTTTTAATTGTGAGGCAAAAATAATTGAAGATGCAATTAAAGATATAGAAAATGTAGAGATAGCAAATTATAATAGTCCTAAACAGATTGTAATTACAGGAAGTATGAATGGTATTGATGAAGCTATTTTGAAATTAAAAGATTTGGGATATAAGTCAAAAAAATTAAATGTAAGTGGGGCTTTTCATTCAAGTTATTTAAAAAATGCTAGTGATGAATTATTTTCTGTATTAAAAGAAGTTGAATTTAAAGAACCAAATAAAAAAATAGTTTTTAATACTATTGGGAAGACTTCTGATGAAGATATTAAAATACTTTTGAAAAATCAGATAAAATCAAGTGTAAAATTTATGCAAAGTGTTGAGTTTATGATTGAAAATGGCATTGATACTTTTGTTGAAATAGGACCTGGAAAAGTTTTGAGTGGATTGGTTAAACAAATTAATCCGGATGTAAATATTTATCCGGTAGAAAGTCTTGAGTCTATAAGAAAGGTGGTTGAGTTATTACATGAATAAAGTTGCATTGATTACAGGAGGAAGTGGAGGAATAGGCAGAGCTATTTCAATCAAACTTGCCGAAGAAGGATATGATGTAGTTATCAACTATCATTCCGATTATGAAAAAGCATTAGAAGTAAAAAAAGTTTGTGAAGAATATAATGTTAAAGTTATGTTATATAAATGTAATATTTCAAAATTTGAAGAAGTTGAAATTATGTTTAAAGAAGTTGTAAAAGAAATGGGAAGAGTTGATGTTTTAGTTAACAACTCAGGAATCACTAGGGATACTTTAATTTTAAGAATGAGTGAAGAAGATTTTGATAAGGTAATAGATGTAAATTTAAAGGGATGTTTTAACTGCATAAAAAATGTTTCAAGAATTATGATGAAACAAAAATCAGGTGTTATAATTAATATTTCAAGTGTAGTTGGACTTTCTGGAAATATTGGACAAGTTAATTATGCAGCAAGTAAAGCTGGAATTTTAGGAATTACAAAATCTGTTGCAAGAGAATTAGTTTCATTAAATGTAAGATGTAATGCCATTGCTCCCGGTTTTATAGAAACAGAAATGACGGATGTTCTTTCTGAAAATGTAAAAGAAGGGATATTAAAATCAATCCCTATGAATAAGATGGGAAGTCCTGAAGATGTAGCAAATGTGGTTAAATTTTTAGTTAGTGATGAATCAAAATATATAACGGGTCAAGTAATTAATGTTGACGGTGGAATGATAATGTAGGTGTGATATGAAAAGAAGAGTTGTTATAAGTGGATTGGGAGTTGTTTCGCCAATCGGAAATGATAAGGAAGAACTTTGGAGTTCTATAGAAAATGGAAAATGTGGAATCGATGAAATTTCATTATTTGATACAAGTGAACATAAGGTAAAACTTGCAGCGGAAGTTAAAGATTTAGATTTTGACAAGTATTATAACAAGCGTGATTTAAAATTTAATGATCGTTTTGTAAAATTCGCAAGGATTGCTACTAAACAAGCCTTTGAAGATTCAAATCTTAAAGATTTTGATAGAGATAGAACTGGAGTTATTTTAGCAAGTGGAATAGGTGGAATAGAAACTATTTCAAATTGTGAAAATGTATTGAATGAAAAAGGACCAAGTAGAGTTTCTCCATATTTTATTCCTATGGCATTGATAAATATAGGAGCTGGAACTGTGGCTATTGATTTAGATGCAAGAGGATATTGCAGTAGTGTTGTTACGGCTTGTGCAGCCGCTACAAATGCAATAGGTGAGGGATTTTTAAAAATTAGAGATGGATATTTGGATATTGTTTTTACAGGAGGAAGTGAAGCTTCTATAACTTCACTTTCTGTAGCAGGATTTGCAAGTATGAGAGCTTTAAGTGAAAGTACTGATAAAAATAGAGCGAGTATTCCTTTTGATAAAGAAAGAAATGGATTTGTAATGGGAGAAGGAAGTGCAGTACTAGTTCTTGAAGAGTTGGAACATGCCCTAAAACGTAATGCTAAAATTTATGCTGAAGTTGTAGGATATGGAAACTCTTGTGATGCTAATCATATAACAGCTCCTTTAAGTGATGGAAGTGGAGCAGGAAAGGCAATGTTAAATGCGATTAATGATGCGGGATTGAATCCAAAAGATATAGAATATATTAATGCTCATGGTACTAGTACACCTTTAAATGATAAGTCAGAAACTTTAGCAATAAAATATGCTTTTGGAGAAAATTATAAAGATGTATTAGTTAGTTCTACAAAATCTGCAACAGGACATTTGCTTGGTGCAAGTGGTGCTGTTGAAGCATTAATCACAACTTTATCATTAAAAAATTCTTATATTCCTGCAACATTGAATACAAATGAAATTGATGAAGAATGTGATCTGAATATCGTAAAAAATAAAGGATTAGAAAAAAATATAAAATATGCAATGAGTAATTCTTTGGGTTTTGGTGGACATAATGCGAGTATAATTTTAAAGAAATGGGAGGATTAATATGGTTTATAATTCAAATGAAATTCAAGAAATAATACCACATAGATATCCGTTTTTACTAGTAGATAGAATTGACTATATAAATGAAGAAAAGACAGAAATAGTTGGGACAAAATGTGTCAGCGCAAATGAAATGCAATTTATGGGACATTTTCCAAATAAACATGTTATGCCGGGTGTTTTAATTGTCGAAGCTTTGGCACAAACAGGCTGTGTTTTATTGCTTAGTAAAGAAGAAAACAAAAATAAAATTGGTTATTTTGCAGGTATTAATAAAATAAGATTTAAACAAATGGTTTTACCTGGAGATGTACTAACTTTAAAAGTAAAACTTGTGAATAACAAAGCAAATATTTACATTGCAGAAGTTTGTGCAATGGTTGAAAATAAAACTGTTTGTAGTGGGGAAATAATCTGTTCAGTTGGGAATTAAAAAATAAGTATAAGTTATCTTATACTTATATCAGAACTTATTAATTTGATGATTTTTTCTTGTTCTTGGACTATTAATGCACCGTTGTCCTCAATATCTATCGCTTTTGCAAAGAATTGTCTATCATTTTGAATTACGGTAATGTCTTTTCCAAGAACATAAGAATTTTCTTTGTAAAGGTCGAGATAGTTTTTATTATCTATAAAATATAAATCAAAAAAGTTGATTATTTCAGAAATTAATTCATTTCTTGAAATTTTAATATTTGTATTATTTTCAATAGATGTAGCGATGTTTTTTAAACTTGGAGGGAACTCAAAATTTTTTACATTTATTCCTATTCCAACAATCATATTGTCAATTATATTGTTATTTAGGTTGATTTGACTTTCGCAAAGAATTCCTCCAACCTTTAAATCATTTAAAATTATATCATTGACCCATTTTAGTTTTACATCTAAATTATAGACGGATTTTATTGCTGAAAGAACAGCAACGCTGGTTAAAATTGTTATTTTTAAAGACTCTTCAATTAAACAATTCGGATTAATTAAAATAGACATATATATTCCAGTATCTTTATTAGATATAAATTGCCTATCATTTTTTCCGTAACCATTAGTCTGTTCATTACTTATTACAATAGTACCATAATTTTTTTCGTTTATCTTTGATTTTAAATACTTATTTGTTGAATCAATACTATCAAAAATTTCAATATTATGTTTATACTTTAGATTTTTTTGAATTTCTTGTATATTTAAGTTGTTCTGTAAATTTTTCATATATTAATTATACATAAATTTTAGAAAAAAACAACTATACTGAGTTTTTATATTGACTAAAGTAAAATACTGTTATATACTTTTAATATAAGTTAGGAGGGTAAAAATGGCTGAAAGTAACACAAGACAAACGTTAAATGAATTATTAGTAGATTTGTTTAATTTTATATTATATATACAGGAAAAATATATGAAAGAAAAAGGTGTGCCTTTGACGATGTATGAAGTTCATTTGCTTGAAAATGTTTCAAAGATTAAAAATAACACAATAGGTAATATTGCAGATGCTATGTTAGTTACAAAGGGAACTCTTTCAGTTAATGCCAGTAGACTTATAAAAAAGGGATATTTAACAAAATATGTTGATAAAGATGATAGAAGAGTTGTTAGAGTTGAAATAACAGATAAGGCTAAAGAAGTTTTGAAAATACATGATGAATTCCATGAAAATTTAATTGATCGTGCATTAGAGGACTTAAATTTATCAGATAATGAAGTTTTAAATAAAAGTTTTGAATCCATTTTGAATTATTTTAAAACTGAATATAAGAAAATGAGTCAAAAAAATGATGAGCCTAAAGTTAAGGAGACAAAATTTAAAAAGATTAAGAAATTAAATAGGATAAAAGGAAAGATTAAGGATAATATTTAGATGAAAAATAGAGGTTGTTTCGTTACAGCCTCTTTTGTTTTTTTAGTCAAAATATGTTAAAATAATACATGATAATTAATATTTCAGATAGGAGATTTTTATGGTTAGTAAGGAAGAAGTAAAGAAAATTTATTATCTTGCAAACTTGAATGTAAAAGAAGAAAAACTTGATATTATTGCTAAAAAGTTCGATGATGTTCTAGTTTTTGCCAATGAAATTATGGAAGTTGATACTTCAGAATGTAAAGCTCTAGAAATAGTTGTGGAACATAACAGCCCTTTGAGAGAAGATGTGGTTGAAGAAAGTATTTCAAGGGAAGATGCACTTTTGAATGCAAGGGACAAAGAGTATGGATATTTTAGATTGCAAAGGGTTGTGAAATAATGGATATTTTAAGCATAAGAGAAGATTTTATCAGTGGTAAGGTGGATTTGATTTCATTTTATACTGATGTTATAAAGAGAATTGAAGATAAAAAAGATTTGAATATTTTTCTTGATTTTTCTAAAGAAAAAGTCATGGAAAGAGTTGAATTTTTAAATAATAAATTAAAAAACAAAGAAAAATTGGGATCTCTTTTTGGAGTTTCAGTTTCTGTTAAGGATAATATTTTAGTTAAAGGATATAAGAGTACTTGTGGTTCAAAAATTTTGGAAAATTATTATCCGATTTTTAATGCTACAATTATTGATAGACTTTTGGAAGAAGACGCTGTTATTCTAGGAAAAGTTAATATGGATGAATTTGCAATGGGAGGCTCAGGCGAGACTTCTTATTTTGGAGCAACAAAAAATCCACTTGACGAAAGTTTAATTCCGGGTGGTTCATCCTCAGGTTCTGCAAGTAGTGTAAGTGCTGACCTTGCTATGATTAGTTTAGGATCCGATACAGGTGGTTCTGTTAGAAATCCTGCATCTTTTTGCGCTTGTGTAGGATATAAACCTACTTATGGAATGATTTCAAGATATGGCGTTGTTTCAATGGCAAGCAGTTTGGATCAAGTTGGAATTTTATCAAATGATGTTAAATCAATTCTACCTGTTTTAAATGCTATTGGTGGTTTTGATAAAATGGATGTTGTTACAATGAGAGATGCTGTAGATATTAAGGAAGATAGTGATTTTTCTTTAAAGGACATTAAAATTGCGACAGTTTCCAATATTGAAAGCTATGAAATTGACGATATTGTTTTAAATGATTATAAAAAGGCAATTGAAAATTTAAAAAGTCAAGGTGCTAGAATTGAAGAAGTAGATTTTGAATATATTAAACATTCTACAAATGTATATAATGTAGTTATGAGTTCTGAAGTTTCAAGTAATATGTCAAGATTTGACGGAATCAGATATGGATATAGAACTGAGACTTATGACTCAACAAGGGAACTTTTCACAAATACTAGAAGCGAAGGTTTTGGAGAAGAAGTTAAGAGAAGAATTGCAATGGGAACTTTCTACCTTGCAAGTTCAAATAATCAAGCACTTTACAAAAAAGGCTTGGAAGTTAGAGATTTGATAAGTAAAGAAGTTAATAAAGTTCTTTCAGAATATGATTTTATTTTAACTCCTACAACAACTTGTCTACCAAGCAAGATTGGAGCAGAAAAGGATGATGCTTTAAAATCTTATGCAGGTGATACTTTTAACGTGCCTGTGAATTTTGCTGGGCTTCCTGCTATTTCCATTCCTTTAAATCTTAAAAAAATCGGTGGAAGTGTTCAATTTATAGGTAAGAGATTTGATGATGAAAGATTATTAAATCTTGCAATGAATTTTGAAAGGGGGCTTTAATATGAGTTTAAAGACAATAATAGGACTTGAAATTCACGTTGAGTTACAAACTGATACAAAAATGTTCTGTGGTTGTAAAAATGAATATGGTTGTCCTCCAAACACAAATGTTTGTCCTATTTGTTTAGGTCATCCGGGAACTCTTCCAAGAATAAATAAAAGAGCGATTCAATATGCAATAATGGCGGGTAATGCCTTTAATTGTGAAATTTCTATGGATATGAAAATGGATAGAAAAAAATATTTTTATCCTGATTTAGTAAAGGGTTATCAAATAACTCAAGAGAGAACTCCAATTTGTAAAAATGGATATATAGAAGTTGATACCGAAAATGGAGTAAAAAAACTTAGATTACAGAGAATTCATATTGAAGAGGATACAGGAAAGTCAATCCACAACGAAAACGGACATACTCTAATGGACTATAACAGAGCAGGAGTTCCATTAATTGAAATTGTATCTGAACCTGATATGAATAGTCCTGAAGAGGCAATTGCCTTTTTAACAAATCTAAAAGAAACTATAAAATATCTTGGAATTTCAGATGTTAAAATGGAAGAAGGATCACTTCGTTGTGATGTAAACTTAAATGTAGTTGATGAAGAAAGTGGATTTAAGACAAAAATTACTGAAATTAAAAATTTAAATTCATTCAAAGCTGCTCTTCGTGCTATGGAATATGAACAAAAAAGACATATAGAAAATGTTAAAAATAAAATAACAGGCGAAAAAGAGACAAGACGTTGGGATGAATCAAAGCTTGAAACTATAATTATGCGTCATAAGGAAGAGGGAAATGATTATAGATTTAGTGTTGAGCCTGATATTCCTTATATCAAACTTGAAGAAGACTTTGTTGAAGCTATTAAGGAAAAAATGCCAGAGCTTCCAAAGAATAAGAAAAATAGATTTTTAACTGAATACAAACTTTCAGAATATGATGCAAATGTATTAACTCAAAATAAATATTTATCTGAATATTTTGAAAGAGCAGTTAAAAAGGTTGACGATGCAACTCTTGTTTCAAACTGGTTGCTTTCTGATGTTTTAAGAAGAGTTAAAGATTTGGAAATTGAATTTGAAGAAATTCCTTTAAATATTGAATCTTTTGCAAGTCTTTTAAAATTAGTTAAAGAAAACAAGATTAATGCAAATGTTGGCAAAAAACTTCTTAGAGAATTATTTGAAGAGGGAGATTTTGATCCGCTAAAAGTTGTTGAAGAAAGAGGACTAATCCAAATTTCAGATAACAGTGCATTGATTGAAATAGTTGAAGAGGTTTTAAAAAATAATCCGTCTTCAATTGAAGACTATAAAAACGGAAAAGACAGAGCATTAGGCTTTTTGATGGGACAATGTATGAAGGCTTCAAAAGGCAAGGGAAATCCTCAAAAATTCAATGAATTAATTTTAGAAAGGTTAGTTTAATGAAAAAGGTAGCATTATCTACGGATAACAAAAATAAAGTCAAGGAAATGCTTGCAATTTTAAGTAAATTCAATTTTGAAATAGTAACTAAAAGCGAATTGGGTGTAAATGAAGAATTTGAAGAAATTTATGATACACTTGAGGAAAATTCAAAGCTAAAAGCTGAAAAGTTAAGAGAATATTGTTCCTTTGCTGTTTTAGCTGACGATACAGGACTTTTTGTAAATGCTTTAAACGGAGAACCTGGAGTTTTATCTGCAAGATATTCAGGAGAACATGGAAATAGTGAAGCAAATAGAGAGAAACTTTTAAAAAATCTTGAAGGAAAGCCTGATAGAAGTGCTTATTTTAAAACTGTAATTGTCTTTGTTAATGAAAATGGAGAAGAATTTGTCGCAAAGGGAATTTTAAAGGGAACTATTTCAGAAGATGAAAGAGGCGAAAATGGCTTTGGATATGATAAGATTTTTATTCCTGAAAATATGGAAAAAACTTTGGCAGAAATAAGTGCAGAAGAAAAAAATAAATTTAGTCATAGAAAAAGAGCTTTAGAAGATTTAAAAAATATTTTAGGTGATAGATATGATAGTAGCAGTTGTTAGTGATACTCATGGAATTGTACTTCCTGTTGCATACAGTTTGCAAAGAAATAAGGTAGATGTTGTTCTTCATCTTGGGGATAATGTAGAAGATGCAAGAAAAATAGAACAGATAACAGGTATGGAAGTTTATGTGGTTGCTGGAAATTGTGATGAAAATTCCAAAGATACTCCAGAAGATTTAGTTTTAGAGATTAGAAGAAAAAAATTCTTTTTGACACATGGACATAATTATGATGTTAACAATGGAATTGATAAAATAGTTGAGAAAGCTAAAAAATTAGGGGTGGATTATGCTCTTTTCGGGCATACTCATGTTCATTTAAGAGAAAAAGTTGAAGGAATAACAGTTTTAAATCCTGGTAGTACAACAATGCCAAGACAGGGAGATACAAAGGGATATTATATCGTAAACTTAATCGAAAAAAGTGTAAATAGAATAAATTTAAAATAATCGGCTTTATAACCGACCATTTGGTCGGTTCTTTAGCTGATTTTTTCTATGGAGGAATATATGAAAGTAAAGAAAATAGGAATAGTAAGTTTATCCAGTGGAATATTGGGTGAAGATTTTGTTGCTCATGAAGTTGAATTAGGAATTGAAAGACTTAAAAAATATGGAATTGAAGTTGAATTTTTACCAAATTCTAAAAAAGGCATTGATTTTATAAAAAATAATCCTAAGGAAAGGGCAAAAGATTTAATAAATGCTTTTAAAGATGATTCAATTGATATGATATTATGTGCAATAGGTGGGGACGATACTTATAGATTATTGCCTTATCTATTCGAAAATAATGAATTAAAAAAGGCAGTAAAGCAGAAAATATTTTTAGGTTTTTCCGATACTACAATGAATCATTTTATGCTTAACAAAGTGGGAATAAAAACATTCTATGGACAAGCATTTTTACCTGATGTCTGTGAATTGTCAAATGAAATGCTACCATATTCAAAGCATTTCTTTGAAGAATTAATTAATACCGGAAAAATTAAAGAAATATATCCTAGCGATGTTTGGTATACAGAGAGGGAAGATTTTAGTGAAAAAGCTATAGGAATTTCTATGGAAGAACATCATAATAGCGGATTTGAATTGATAAGAGGAGAAGCAAAATTTGAAGGTCAAATATTGGGAGGATGTCTTGAAACGATATTTGATATTTTTGATAATTCAAGACATGAAGATACAGTATATCTTTGTAAAAAATATAGTTTATTTCCAAGTTTAAATGAGTGGAAGAATAAAATCTTGCTTCTAGAAACTAGCGAAGAAAGACCTAAACCTGAGCTATTTAGAAAGATGATTCTTAAACTTCAAGAATATGGAATATTTGATGTTATTTCAGGTTTGATTGTTGGAAAATCACAAAATGAAGAATATTATAATGAGTATAAAAAAATTATTCTTGATGAAATAAGAAATAAAGAGTTGTCAATTGTATATAATATCAATATTGGGCATAGCACTCCAAGATGTATCATTCCTTTTGGAGTAAATGCAAAAGTGGATATTGAAAGGCAAATTATAGAATTCAAAGAATAAAGATATGAAAAAAAGCGTTGAAAAGAAAAGAGATAGAGAGAAAAAAGTAATAACTGAAATGGTAAAACTCTATTGCAGAAAAAATCATAAAAAGGGTGAATTATGTGATGAATGTAGGGAGGTTTTAAATTATTCTTTAAAAAGAATTGATAATTGTAAATATATGGAGACAAAAACTTTTTGCTCGAATTGTAAAAATTCTTGCTATAGTCCTGAAATGAAAGAAAAAGTAAAAAAGATTATGAAATTTTCAGGACCAAGAATGTTACTTCATCATCCATTATTAGTTATTTCTCACATGTTAAGCAAGTTAAAAAAATAGATAATATATATTTTTCAACATAAAAAATTTTAATATAAAGTATATAAAGTGAAATATTGTCGTAAAAGTTGTTTTTTATTGAATTTTTAATATTTATTTAACATATTTCTTTTATAATTATCATTGACTTTAATTTGTTTTTGTAATATATTTAATTTAATAAATTCAGGGGTAAAATAAAAATAATTTATTATAAACTATTAAAAAAATCCCTTGAAAAAAGCAATAAAAAAGTTTATAATAATCTTACGATTAAAATGGGGGAGAGTTTTTTGTTTTTGAAAAAATTACAACTTTATTTTAACGTAACAAACAAAATAGGTTTTAAATTACATGAATTTTATGCATTTATTATAAAAATGTTATTTCTGAAATTTGATTTAAAATTCTATTTAAAATTAGGAGGTGATGAAATGACTACTGATGCTATAAACAGAGTTAAAGATGTTGAATTGGAAGCAAAATCTTTAATAGATGTAGCAAAACTTGAAGCTACGACTTTGAGGAAAAATTCAAAGAACGAATGTGAAAATATTTCTGAAAAAGTCTTTAGCGAAGCGAATAAAAAAGCTGAAGAAATCAAATTCGGCTTAATCAATGAAGGAGAAATGTTGGCAAAACCTGTTATTGAAAAAGCTAAAAGAGAAGTTGAACACATCAAATCTGTTGATGAAAAGAAATTAGAATCTGTGGTTAATTCAATAGTAGAGAGGATTGTGAGTGTAAATGGCAATAGTTAAGATGAAGAAATTCACTTTATTTGCTTTTGAAACTGAAAGAAAGCGATTGTTAGAAGAGCTTCAGAGATTCGGTTACGTAAACTTTTCAAAATCTGATTCTATTGAACAATTTGATTATCTTAAAGATGTAGAAATCTCGACAGTAGATAATAACTATGTTGAGGAATCTACTAGAATTAAATGGATGATTGATTATGTAGGAAGATTTATTGAAAAGGAGAAAGGTTTATCTGCTCTGAAAAAAGGTCCCGTTGTTTATACATTTAGTGAACTTGAAAAAGAAGCTAATTCTTATGATTACATTCCAGATTTTAATAATTTGAGTGAAATAAGTAAAAAAATAGATTCAAACAATCAAAGATTGACAGCTATAGACAATTCCATAAAGGAAATATCACCATGGAACTCTATTAAGGAACCTATTAAGGACTTAAATTCATTTAGAAAATTAAAATTTATTATGGGATATATACCGACTAAGAATCTTGAAAAGTTCAAAGAATCTACAGTTGATTTAAAATTAACTTATTTTGAGGAAGTAGAAATAGTCGGAAGAAATTCATATTGTATTATCTTTACAAATGAGAAAGAGAATGAAACGGTACTTGAAAATTTAAGAGTAAACGGTTTTTCTGAAGTTAATCTTGAAATCAAAGGTGTGGTTTCTGAAGAAATTGAAAAGCTAGAAGCTGAAAAGAAAATTTTGAAAGAAGAAAATTACAAATTGACTGATGAAATTAAAGCTTTTACTGGAAATATTCAAAAAATGCAAAGCATTTATGAGTATTATCAAAATTTAGTACTTAGAAATACAGTGGTTTCAAATTTTAAAGCTACTGATAAGTTGGATATCATTCAAGGATATATACCTGCTGATAAGGAGACTAATTTCAAGGCTTTACTTGAAAGTGTTTCAGTCTCTAAGCTTTATTTGGAAATAGAGGACGCTAAAAAAGATGATCCTGATGTTCCAATCATTTTGAAGAATAATAAAATAGCATCACTTTTTGAATCGGTTACAAGTATGTATGCTCTTCCAAAGTATGATGAAGTAGATCCAACATTTATATTATCAATATTTTATTGGATTTTCTTTGGAATGATGGTCGCGGACTTTGCTTATGGGTTAATTCTATTCATAGGTTCAGGAATAGCTTTAAAGACATTAAAGTTTAATGATTCAACAAAAAAATTTTTAAAATTTTTCTTTGCACTTAGTTTTTCAACTATGATATGGGGATTAATTTACGGTTCAGCTTTCGGAGATTTGATTACTTTACCAACTCAAATATTGGACTCATCAAAAGATTTTATGACAGTTCTGATGTTGTCTTTAGCATTTGGTGGAGTACATTTAGCTTTTGGTTTAGGAATGAAAGCTTATGTCTTAATTAAAAATGGAAAGCCTATGGATGCATTCTACGATGTATTCCTTTGGTACCTAACTTTGACAACTGTTATTTTAGTTATTGTTGGTAAGGTGGTAACTTTACCAAGTATTGTAAATACAATAGCATTTTATGGAATGATAGTTGGAATGTTGGGAATCATTGCATTTGGAGCCAGAGATTCAAAAAGCATAGCTGGAAGAATTGCTGGGGGATTGTATTCACTTTATGGAATAACATCATATATCGGAGATTTTGTATCATATCTTAGACTTATGGCTCTTGGACTTGCGGGTGGTTTTATTGCAGTAGCAATCAATATAATTGTAAAAATGCTTGTAAATGGAGGCATACTAGGAATAATTTTCGGAGTAATAATTTTTGTATTTGCTCAAATGTTTAATATATTCTTAAGTTTCTTATCAGCTTATGTTCACACTTCAAGACTTATGTATGTAGAATTCTTTAGTAAATTCTATGAAGGTGGCGGAAAAGCATTTAAGAAATTTAGAAGTGATAAGAAATATATAGAAGTAAAATAATTCTAAAATAAAAAATAAAAAAATGAAAAGGAGATTTTGTAATGAAAGATTTTATGGCTGTGTTAGCACAAAATGGTGGAGTAGTATTTGGTATATTAGGAGCAGCGCTTGCTGTATTATTAGCGGGAATTGGTTCTGCAAGAGGTGTTCAAATGGCAGGGGAAGCTGCTGCTGGATTAGTTATTGATGAACCTGAAAAATTTGGTAAAGCAATGGTATTACAATTATTGCCAGGTACACAAGGACTTTACGGATTCGTAATTGGACTTTTCATAATGTTCAAATTAAGAGTTGATATGAACTTAGTTGAAGGTTTATATTATGTTATGGTTTCTCTACCTGTTGGTATCGTAGGATTAAAATCAGCTTATTATCAAGCAAGAGTTGCTGTTGCTGGTATTAATATCTTAGCTAAAAATGAAGAACATCAAACAAAAGGTATTATCCTTGCAGTAATGGTTGAAACTTACGCTATCTTAGCATTTGCAATGTCATTCTTATTACTTTCAAGCATTTCATTCAGTTAATAAGCATTAAATAATTTAAAAAGGATGTGATTGAATGTCTAATTTGGACAATATTATAGATGAAATCCTTCAAGATGCTAAAAATGAATCTAAAAAAATAGTAGAAGATGCTAAAAGTGAAGTTGCGGATCTTGTTGGAAAAACAGAAAGTGAAGCTCAAAAAAAAGCTGATAAGATCATTGAAAAAGCAAAAGTAGAGGGCGTGCAATCAAAAGACAGAATAATTTCAAACTCTAGTTTAACAGCAAGAGATATGATTTTGGTTGCAAAACAAGAAATGATAAATAAAGTTTTTGAATTAACTAAAGAAAGATTAAAAACACTAAATCATGAAGATTATTTGAAATTTGTTGAAAATTCACTAAAAACTTTAGAGGTTAAAGAAGATAGTGAGATTATTCTTACTGAAAGTGAAAAGAAACTTGCAGGGGAAAAATTATTTGGCATTAAAGTTGCAGATGAAACTGTTGAAAGTGGATTTTCATTAAAGAATGGAAAAATAATTTTAAATAATGAATTTTCAAGTCTAATAGATTTACAAAAGGAAGACTTGGAGAAAGAAGTTGCAATTAGATTATTTAGCTAATAGGAGGTGTATTATGGATAGAGAAGATTTTATCCAATCAAGTGTTAGAATTCGTTATGCTGAGAAAAAACTCCTTACTAAACAACAACTTTATAGACTTGCTGATGCAAAAAGTCTTGAAGATGCTATTAAGCTACTTAATGAAACTTCTTATTCAAGTGAACTTTCAAAATTAGACAGACCTGAAAACTATGAAGCAGTTTTATCTGATGTTTTGAATAAGACATACAGAGATGTTATGGAAATTTCTCCTGATAAATCTTTAGTTGAGATACTTTCTTGCAAATACAATTATCATAACTTAAAAGTTTTGGTAAAAGAGTATATTTTAAAAGAAAAGTTTAACTCAATGTACTGTATGTTAGATGAAAATGGAATTGAAACATTCAGAGAATTAGCCTTGAAGGATGATGAGGGATTATCAAAAGATTTTAAAGAAAGTTTAGAATTTTATGAGACAACAAAAGATCCTCAAGACATTGACATTTTTATAGATAAAAAATATTTTGAGAAAGTTTTGAGCCTAGCTGAGGAATTTAAACTTGATATGATTTCTGAGTATTTTAGAGCTATGATTGATTTTATTAATCTTAGAACTTTTATAAGATGTAGAAAACAAAATCAAGTAAAAGAAACTTTGAAAAAAGTTTTAATCGAAGGTGGAGATGTCGAAACTGAAAGGATTTTAGAGATGTTCTATGATGATATAGAAATTTTACCTATTAAGCTTAAAGCTTATAAGATTGGTAGAGTTTTAGCAAAAATCATAGAAGAATATAAAAATACTAATTCTCTTAATAGTTTTGAAAAAAAGATGGATGATTATTTAGTTGAAATAGTTAGAAAAACTAAATCTATCCATTACGGAGCAGAAGTTATTTTTAGTTTTCTTTTCGCAAAAGAATTGGAAATTAAAAATTTAAGACTTATATTAGTAGGAAAAGTCAATAGTTTATCTGCTGATTTTATAAAAGAAAGGTTGCGTGAAGTTTATGTATAAGATAGCTGTAATTGGCGATAAGGATTCTGTTCTTGCCTTTAGAGCTCTTGGAGTTCATGTTTTTACTGCAATCGAAGGAAATGATGCCAGAAGAATTATTGACAAACTAGCAAAAGAAGGATATGGGATTATTTATATTACTGAGCAATTAGCAAAAGATATTCCCGAAACTATTCAAAGATATAATAACGAAGTTATTCCAGCAGTAATTTTAATACCTAGCAACAGAGGTAGTTTAAATATAGGCTTAGAAAATATCAACAAGAATGTTGAAAAAGCTGTTGGATCAAATATATTATAGAAAGCGAGGGCTTATATTGAAAGTCGGTAAAGTTATTAAAGTTTCCGGACCTCTTGTAGTTGCAGAAGGAATGGAAGATGCGAACGTATATGATGTTGTTGAAGTTTCTGATAATAAGCTCATTGGAGAAATTATAGAAATGAGAGGTGATAGAGCCTCAATTCAAGTTTATGAAGAAACTACCGGTATAGGACCGGGAGATGATGTTTATTCAACAGGTAGTCCACTTTCTATTGAACTTGGACCTGGAATGTTAGAACAAATGTTTGACGGGATACAAAGACCTCTAGAAGCTTTACAAGCAAAAGCGGGTGATTTTCTTTTAAGAGGAATAAGTGTATCACCGTTGGATAGAGAAAAAAGATGGGATTTTGTTTCTACAGTAGATGTTGGAGATGAAGTTTCAGAAGGGAATATCATCGGAACAGTACAAGAAACAACAGTTGTTTCACATAAGATTATGGTACCACCAGGAATAAATGGAAAGATTGTTGAAATTTTACCTGGTTATCATACAGTTGATGAAATAATTTGCAAAATAGAAACTGAAGATGGAATTAAAGAATTAAATATGATTCAAAAATGGCCAGTGCGTCGTGGCCGTCCATATTCTAGAAAATTGGATCCGGTTAGGCCACTTGTAACAGGTCAAAGAATCATTGATACATTTTTCCCAGTTGCAAAGGGTGGAGCTGCAGCGATACCAGGACCTTTTGGTTCAGGAAAAACAGTAGTTCAACACCAACTTGCTAAATGGGCTGACGCAGAAATTGTAGTTTATGTAGGTTGTGGAGAACGTGGAAATGAAATGACAGACGTTCTTATGGAATTCCCTGAAATTCTTGACCCTAAAACTGGTCAATCACTTATGAAAAGAACAGTACTTATAGCAAATACTTCAAATATGCCGGTAGCTGCTCGTGAAGCTTCAATCTATACAGGTATTACTATTGGAGAATACTTTAGAGACATGGGCTATTCAGTAGCACTTATGGCTGACTCAACTTCTCGTTGGGCGGAAGCGCTCCGTGAAATGTCCGGTCGTCTTGAAGAAATGCCTGGTGATGAAGGTTATCCAGCATATCTTGCATCAAGAGTTGCAGACTTTTATGAAAGAGCTGGTTTTGTAAAATGTTTAGGCGAAGATAGAGAAGGTGCTTTAACAGTAATTGGAGCGGTTTCTCCTCCAGGTGGAGATATTTCTGAACCAGTTTCACAAGCCACTCTTAGAATTGTAAAAGTATTCTGGGGACTTGACTATGCATTATCTTATAGAAGACATTTCCCAGCTATTAACTGGTTGAATTCTTATTCATTATATCAAGATAAGATGGATAAGTTTATGGATGAAAGTATTGATAGAAAATTCTCTGCACATAGAATACAATCAATGGCACTTTTACAAGAAGAATCCAATTTGCAAGAAGTAGTTCGTCTTGTAGGTAGAGATTCACTTTCAGAAGCAGATCAATTAAAGCTTGAAGTTGCTAAGTCCTTAAGAGAAGATTTCTTACAACAAAATGCTTTCCATGAAGTTGATACTTATTGTTCTCTTCCAAAACAATTCAAAATGTTAAATCTTATTTTAGGTTTCTATGATGAAGCTAAAAAAGCTTTGGATTCAGGAGTATATCTTGACGAAATTTTGAAGATTGAATCACGTGAAGGAATAACAAGAAGTAAAAATATTTCTGAAAATGAATTGGAAAAGTTTGATGAATTATTTGAAACAGTTAAGGCTGATATAGAAAAATTAATAAGCGAAGGAGGTAACTCTAATGCTTAAAGAGTATAAGACAGTAAAAGAAGTAGTAGGACCTTTGATGGTTGTTGAAGGTGTTGAAGGTGTAAAATACGAAGAATTAGTTGAAGTTAGAGTTCAAAATGGAGAAAAGAGAAGAGGAAAAGTTCTTGAAATTGATGGAGATAAGGCAATGGTGCAATTGTTTGAAGGCTCTTCAGGAATTAACTTAAGAGATACTTCTTGTAGATTTTTAGGCCATCCTCTTGAACTTGGTGTTTCTGAAGATATGATTGGAAGAATTTTTGACGGTCTTGGTAATCCTATTGATAAGGGGCCAAAGATTATTCCTGAAATGAAGATAGATATTAACGGTTCTCCAATCAATCCCGTATCAAGAGACTATCCTTCAGAATTTATTCAAACAGGTATTTCTACAATAGATGGACTTAATACATTGGTTAGAGGACAAAAATTACCTATTTTCTCAGGTTCAGGTCTTCCACATAACAATGTAGCAGCACAAATTGCAAGACAAGCTAAGGTACTTGGTGGTGGAGAAAAATTTGCCGTAGTATTTGGAGCAATGGGAATTACTTTTGAAGAAGCTCAATTCTTTATTGACGACTTTACGAAAACAGGTGCGATAGATAGAGCAGTGTTGTTTATGAACCTAGCAAATGACCCTGCGATTGAAAGAATTGCAACTCCTCGTATGGCTCTTACTTGTGCAGAATATTTAGCATTTGAAAAGGGAATGCATGTTTTGGTAATCTTAACTGACCTTACAAATTATGCAGAAGCACTTCGTGAAGTTTCTGCAGCTAGAAAAGAAGTTCCAGGTCGTCGTGGTTATCCAGGTTATTTATATACTGACCTTTCAACAATTTATGAAAGAGCAGGAAGACTTAAAGGTAGACCTGGTTCCATTACACAAATTCCTATTTTAACAATGCCAGAAGATGATATTACTCACCCAATACCTGACCTTACAGGATATATCACAGAAGGACAAATTATTCTTTCAAGAGAATTATATAAACAAGGTATTCAACCACCAATTTTTGTAATTCCTTCATTATCAAGACTTAAAGATAAAGGTATCGGGAAAGGAAAGACAAGAGAAGATCATGCTGATACAATGAACCAAATCTATGCAGGTTATGCTTCTGGTAGAGAGGCTCGTGAATTGGCAGTAATCTTAGGTGAATCTGCATTATCAGAAGCAGATAAAGCTTTTGCAAAATTTGCAGATGCTTTTGACAAGAAATATGTTGACCAAGGATATGAAACAAACAGAACGATAGAAGAAACTTTAAACTTAGGTTGGGAATTATTAAGTATAGTTCCAAGAATAGAACTTAAGAGAATTAGAGAGGAATATATTGATAAATATTTAGGAAAGACAGAATAAAGGGGAGATATAGATGGCAAAGCTAAATGTAAATCCTACACGTATGGCTCTTTCTAATCTCAAAGGAAGACTTGTAACTGCTAAAAGAGGTCATAAACTTCTTAAAGATAAACAAGATGAACTTATGAGAAGATTTATAGAAATGATTAGAAAGAATAAAAAACTTCGTCTTGAAGTTGAAGAAGAACTTTCGAATTCATTTAAATCTTTTCTTTTAGCAAGTGCTGTTATGAGTCCCGAATTTTTGGAACAAGCTGTGGCCTTTCCGAAAGAACAAATATCCGTTGCTATTGAAACAAAAAATGTAATGAGTGTAAATATTCCTAAAATGGAATTTGACAGAACAGGATCAAGTGGAGCAATATTTCCTTATGGTTATGCTCAAACCTCCTCTGAACTAGATGATGCAATTTTAGAATTACATTCAGTAATGGATAAGCTTTTAGAACTTGCAGAAGTTGAAAAAGCTTGTCAACTAATGGCAGATGAAATTGAAAAGACTCGTAGAAGAGTAAATGCTCTTGAGTACAGAACAATTCCGGATTTGGAAGAAACTATTAAATTCATCAGAATGAAATTGGATGAAAATGAAAGGGCTACTATTACAAGACTTATGAAAGTTAAGGATATAATAGCTAAACAAATATAGAAAAGCTGTTGCGACTTGCAACAGCTTTTAATTTTTTGCTAGTTATTCTATTCGATTCACTTGCAAAAATTTTTATATAATAGTATAATAAAATGGTATAATAAATGCAATTATATAATTTATTTTTAAGGAGTGATATTATGGATAATTTAAAAAATGATGATTTTGATGCTAAAGAAAACTTAGAAGAAAAACATGAAGAAAGTCCAGTTGAAGGGATTAAAGAACAAGAAACTGTTAATGAAAATATTGAAAAGAAAGATGTTGAAGAAAAGGTAATTGAAGAAAAGACAGCTGAGGAAAAAGCTGTTGAATCTAATACAAAACCTGATGAAGTTGAAGAATCTCAAATTGATATTAAAGAAAGCTTTGATAAATTTATTTCTAAGAAGAATTTGTTAGAATATATAATGTGTGGTATTTCAGTAGTTTTTATACTTGATTTAGTTTATATGATTATTAAACTTATAAGTGTAGGAAGTTTTAATACTGTAGGAAATAAGTCAGATGATGCTTTATCTGGATTAACAAAAGTTGCTTCTAGAGCAAATTCTATAAAGACAATTGCTAATCTTAGAGATTTTTCTCACTTTTTAGTTTTCCTATCAATAGTATTAATTGCAATTATGTTTTACAAAAGTACAGTTCTTGATAAGAAAAAAGACTTTTTTAAACTTACTAAGAATTTATACTTTATAGGAGTAAATATTATTGTTGTAGTAGCTAGTTTGCTTTTAAAGTCAACTTTTAATCATTTATCAACAGTTATGCTATATATATCTATTCTAGTTTATTTAGCATCAATTGCAGGATTTGGTTATATAGTTTATACTCTTTATTTAAGATTATTTAAAAATAAATAATAAAGTGAGTTGAAAAATTGTGAATTTTTCTATCTACTAGTAAGATATAGATTAAATTCTATAAAATTAAATAGTTTAATAAATTAGTTTATCAGATTTATATTTGATAAACTTTTTTATTGTTGTTAATAATAGTCTAGTGAAAAATATTCCAGTTCGTAATATTATAAATCAAGTTTATTTGTATTTTTATTCTTTTATAAATTTAGCACTTAAAAATGATATTATAAGTGATTAAATGATAATAAAAAAAGTAAAGAGTTTTTTATAAAATTGTGGATAAGTTGAATAACTTGTGGATAAGTGGATATTTTGACCTTTATTTTGTGGATAACTTTTATAAAAATGTGGGATAACTTTTAAATTTTTATAGGAAATCGGGAAAAAATTGGTTATTTTAACATTATCAATAAGAACCTCACCCTTCCACGATGCTTTGCATCGGGTGGGTGCCCGAGAACCTTGTTGCTTCGCAATAAAAAAATTGTGAATAAAATATTTTTTAAAAAATATTTTAAAAAGCTATGCTTTTTTTAAAAAATGTGGTATTATTATTGTAGATAAATATTTCATAATTTTGTGAGAAATATCTTTTATCGATTTAAAATTTAAGATTTTAAAAATTTTAAGGAGGACATACAAAATGGAAGAAAACAAAGGCTGCGGCTGTGGTTGTGGTTGCGAAGAAGAAATGGAAGCTGAATTATTAGTTTTTGAAAATGAAGATGGAAAAGAAGAAACTTTTGAAGTTATAGGAGTTTTTGAAGTTGAAGAAAAAGAATATATGGCTCTTCAAAGTCAAGAAGATGGAAGTATATTACTTTGCAAATATATAGAAAAAGAAGACGGAGAATTTGAAGTTGAAGAAATCGAGGATGATGAAGAATTCAACAAGGTTTCTGATGCGTTTGACGCTTTAGTTGAAGAAGACGACGAATAGAATTAGTCTATAAGGTGCCGTTATCGGCACTTTATTTTTTTGAAAGAGGTTTTTATGTTAAAAGCAATTTGTTTAGATTTAGATGGAACTCTGTTAGATGATGACAAAAAAATATCTTCTCGGAGCTTTGCTTTATTGGATAATTTAATAGGAAATGGGATAGAAGTTGTAATCGCTACAGGAAGACATTTTTATATGGCATCAGGCTTTTTACAACCTTTAAAAAGAGATATTATGGTCTGTGCAAATAATGGAGCGATGAGCAGATTTAAGGAATCTAGTAAATTAGTTAATGTTGAATATGTAAATAATTCTAAATTTTTAGAAGTTTATAATAAGGCTCTGGATTGTGGAATGAATCCTTATGTTTATGTAGATTCTTTTGTTGATGGTTATCATTTAGCCATAAAAGACGGACAACCTAAGAAAAGTCATTTCGAAGAAAATATTGCAGATAAAAAGATTGCCACAGACAGCATCAGATATTTTAGTCAGGTTGATATAAAGTCTCTAGAAACTGTCTTATGTATAGCTTTCTTAGATCAAAAAGAAAAGATTGATGAATTTTATGGATTATTCAAGGATGAACATAATTTGGTTAAAAATAGATATATGATTCCAAATGGAAAAAAAGTTTTGGAATTTCAATCTGAAAAAGCTGATAAATGGGTTGCTATAACTAATTATCTTAAGAGCAAGAATATTAGTCTTTCAGATGTTGTATCTTTTGGTGACGAATTTAATGATAAGTCTATGATTAAAAATTCAGGAATTGGTTTTGCAATGAAAAACGGGATTGATGAATTAAAATCTTTGACAAATAATATTACTGAATTTACAAATAATGAAGATGGGGTATATTTTGAGTTGAAGAAATTATTTAAAGATGTTTTAGGAGAAAAAAATGGCTTGTAATTTAAAGTTTAATGGAATAAATGGAGAATTTTCTTTAGATAAGTATAGAGGAAAAAAGATAGTATTGTATTTTTATCCAAAGGATAATACTTCAGGTTGTACTCTGGAAGCTATCCAATTTAGTGAACTTAAAAGTGAATTTGAAAAGTTAAATGCCGTTATAATCGGTGTTAGTAAAGATTCTTTAGCTAGCCACAAGAAATTTATTGAAAAACATAATTTAAGTGTTGAATTAGTATCTGATGAAGATATTTCTATTCAAGAGCATTTTGATGTTTGGAAACTTAAAAAAATGTGTGGTAAAGAGTATATGGGAACTGTTAGATCCACTTTTATTCTAGATGATAAAGGAAATATTTTAAAAGAGTTTAGAAATGTAAAGGCTAAGGATCATGCTATAAAAGTTTTAGAAGCATTGAAGGAATTATAATGTTAGAGGAAGATTTTTACAGAACATATTCAAAATATCTTAAAGACATTTATGGAGAAAAAGTTTATAAACTGCCTGTTAAATTAAATTTGAGCTGTCCAAATAGAGACGGTAATATTGCAACAGGTGGTTGTATTTTTTGTGGAGAAGAAGGCGGTTCTTTTGAAAATTGTAATATTTCTATGCCCGTAAGAGAACAGGTTTTGAGAAATAAGGCTTATATATCAAAAAAATATAATGCAAAAAAATTTATTGTCTATTTTCAAAATTTTACTAATACATATCTTGGAATAGAAGATTTTAAAAAGATGATTGCAGATAGTATTGTTGATGAGGACATAATTGGGATTTCTCTATCAACAAGACCTGATTGTATTTTAGAAGAACAATTGTTATTTTTAAAGAATTTTCAAAAGAACAGAAAGTTAGAAATAGACTTTGAGCTTGGATTACAGACTGTAAATTATAGAACTTTAATAAAACTAAATAGAGGACATACATTGGCTGAATTTATAAATGCTGTTAATTTAATTCACAGATTTGAATTTAGAGTTTGTAGCCATATAATAGTTGGGCTTCCTTGGGATGATGAATTGGATATGGTGGAGTCTGCAAAGATTTTATCCGCTCTAAAAGTTGAAGAGGTAAAATTACATTCACTCTATATCGTAAAAAATACGGTCTTGGGAGAAATGTATTCAAATGGTGAAATAGAATTAATAAGTAAGGAAAAATTTATTGATTTAGTTATTTCTTTTTTAAGAAATTTAGATGAAAAAATAGTTTTACAAAGACTACTTGGTCGTGTTCCTGAAGAAAATAGTTTGTTTTGTAATTGGAGTACGAGTTGGTGGAAAATTAGAGATGAAATTTTAGAAAAAATGGAAAGGAATAATTTTAAACAGGGAGATTTGTTTAATAATTTTGAAGGAGTAGTGAAAAAATAATGAAAAACTATGGACTTTTTGACGTTATTGGTCCTATAATGATTGGACCTTCAAGTTCTCATACTGCAGGAGCTTGTAGGCTTGGACGAATTGCAAAAATTATTTATGCAAGAGATATAAAGAAAGTAATTTTTCATTTACATGGAAGTTTTAAAAATACATATCAAGGACATGGTACGGATAAGGCTTTAGTTGGTGGTATATTGGGATATGATACTGACGATGAAAGAATAAGAGATGCTTTGGATATTGCAAAAAAGAGAGGGATAGAAGTTTCTTTTGTCCCTATGGATTTGTTGTATGCTCATCCGAATACTGTAAAAACTGAATTTTTCGAAGCAAGCGGAGAGAGTTTTTATGTAATTGGCTCCTCTATTGGTGGGGGTGCCATTGAAATTACAAATATTAATGGAGTTGATGTTAAATTTGGAGGAGTCTATAATACAATAATCCTTAAATATAATGATAGATACGGAATGATTGCACAAGTTAGTACGATTTTAGCTGAAAACAAGATAAACATAGGTAGTTTGATTATGAATAGAGAAGAGGGAGTAGCATCTGCGGTTATGGAAATTGATGGTGGAATTGACGAAATGGCTATTTATAGAATAAGTAAATTACCAGATATGTTAGAATGTATGATTTTAAAACCATTATAGGAGGTTATATGATTTCTTCAGGAGCACAATTATTAAAATTATGTAAAGAAAAAAATAAAAAAATTAGTGAAATTGCATTAGAACATCAACTAGAAGAAATGGGTATAACAGAAGAAGAACTTTTAGGGATGCTTAGGGAAACCTATGAAGTAATGAAGGCCTCAGCATCTGATGTTATAACGAATGATGAAATCAATCCATTCAAGATAACTGGTGGGAATGCAAAGAAAATTTTAAGATATGCACAAAGTGGAAAAAGTATTTTAGGAGAGTCTATGGTAACTGCAATTGCTAGAGGTTTTTCAACTTCTGAAGTAAACGCAGGGATGGGAAAAATCGTAGCTGCACCAACTGCTGGTGGTGCCGGAATTTTACCTGGAAGTCTTTCTTGGATTCAAGATAAATATAATTTTACAGATGATGAAATGCTAATGGCACTTTTAGTTTCTGGAACTATTGGAAGAATTATTGCAACAAATGCAACAATCTCTGGAGCAGAAGGTGGTTGTCAAGCTGAATGTGGAGCTGCGGCAGCAATGAGTGCAGCAGCAATAGTAGAATTGCATGGAGGAACTGCTGAACAATCTTTGACAGCATCATCATTTGCAATGCTTTCAGTATTGGGATTGGTTTGTGATCCAGTTGCTGGACTTGTAGAATTTCCTTGTGCTTTAAGAAATGGAACAGGAACTATTAATGCTCTAGTTGCAAGTGATATTGCGCTTGCGGGGGTTGAATGTATAGTGCCTTTTGATGAAGTAGTTCAAGCAATGTATGAAGTTGGAAACGCCTTACCTGAAACATTGAGAGAAACAGCTTTAGGTGGATGTGCAGCTTGTCCATCTGCAAAAAAAATGGAATGTAAAGTATTTCCAAATAGATTAAGTTAATAACGGACTTTTTTAAGTCCTATTTATGCAGAAATGGTGGAACTGGTAGACACGCTATCTTGAGGGGGTAGTGAGCAAAGCTTGTGAGGGTTCGAATCCCTTTTTCTGCACCAACTCCGTTAGTTAAACTAATGGAGTTTTTTTAGGTTCAGTAACTAAGGTTGGGGAGTAAAAGATCCTCAGCCTTAGTTACTGAACCTATTTCAATAATTGTGGACATTAAGCTGAAATTATGTTATAATCTTCAAAAGGGACTTCTTGTGTAGATTTTAGGCTTTTCTACACAAGATGGGGAGTCTTTTATATCGGTTTACATTGAAATAATAGCCTGTATTTATTTGAAATGTAAATTTAGTAGTTAACTTTTATTCAAGTGAGATTTAAGGAAATTTTACTTGAAAGTTTAGTATTTATTATGGAAGGAACAAGAAATAATGAAACAGAAAATTTCAAAACGAATTATGTCATTATTTATGATGATTTGTATGGTTTTTCAGGTTTTTATTTCAAGTGTTACTACAGAAGCGGCACCTGGAGCTAAACCTGAAGTCTCTCATACCGATTTAGACTTATCAAAACTAGATTTGTATGAGTTTAAATGTAGACAAGAAAATATGAAAGTTATTCATATGAGTCAAAGCGTATTGAAAAAGCATGTCGTTCCAAATGGCAATTGGAAGGAGAGTACTGTGTTTATGCACAAATTTAATAGAACTCCACACCAACAAAATTTCAACGATGTTTTAGAATTGCTATTTACAGACGCTGGAAGAATTAATGGGAAAAAGGTAAATGTAAGAGTTAAGGTTAATCGTTTACAATTAAATCCTACTCAATATTATGGGAAACAAGATAATTTTAATAATGAGAATGCTGGAGTGCCATTTTTAACAGTCGACCAAAACTGGGGAGATAGTGGTATTCAGTTGATGGACTATGTTTATCCTGATCATCCTAATTTCAATGATAACAATGAACAAGGTTTCAATACAAAAACAAATTGTACTGTTACATTAGAATATGATGATGGAACACCTTGTGATGTTAAACTAACAATGGTACCTACAGACATAGACGTAAAACCTGGTAATACTATAGCAAATAATCATAAGACTACATTTTATGAATGTATGTTAGTAGAAAATTATACTCAAACAATTGATAAATTAGTATATAATGAACAGTATGATTTAATAGAGTATGACGAAGGAGCTTGGCATTACTGGCGTCCAAAATCAACAATATCTTCTCAAGGAACATCAGGTCCTGACGAATTTAATAAAACCGGATTCGTTATGCGTTCTGTAAACAACAAAGTATCTTTCGGTTTTAATACGGCAGCTACTAGTGGAGGACTTTTCAAATTCTTTGCAGAAGTACCTTACTATAACAATCCAGAAAAAACTCCTAAAAAAGTTGTTGACAGGCAAGAAGCTCCTAAGAGAATTGGCGAACCAATAAACTATACAGTTACTTATACTGTTCCAAGACCTGGAGTTGATATAATTGACGATATAAAGACATTAAAATTTACTGATCAATTTGATAAGAAAGTAGATTTTAAATCTGCACAAGTAAAATTAGACGGAAAAATTTTAACTGAGAATGTTGATTATAAATTAACAAAGGTTGAAGCTCAAGGGGTGCCACCCACTATAGAAATAGATATTATTAATAAATCTTTATTTAGTAGAGATAAAGCTGGAAAAGTTTATGAAATTGTTTATAATACTGAGACAAATGAAAAAGCTTTAGTAAATGGTGATGACAAGGTAATTAACTCCACTGCAAGAATGTATTTTGATGGGATTCCTGCGTTTGCCAATACTGTTGAAACAAAATTAATACCACCAACTCCTACTAAACCTCAAAAAGAAGTTTATACAGGTGAGTCTACAGTAAATATAGATGGTAAAACTGTTAATCCAGAACAAGAGCTTACTTATGCAATAAAATATACAAATACCAAGTATACAGAAGTTGATGCAACAATTACAGATAAACTTCCTAATCATACAAGCTTTGTATCTGCAGATAATAATGGAACTTTTGAAAATGGAACTGTAAAATGGAATAAGAAGATTGCACCTGGAGAAACATGGACAGTTACATTTAAAGTTAAGATTGATAAAGAGGTTAATGGAGAAGTAATTAAAAACCATGCAACTGTAAATGATGGTGAAAATAGTTACGATACAAATGAAACAACAAACCCAACAGCAACAAAACCAGTTAAGGACGTATTTAATAGTCAAGATACAAATACAAGTATAGATGGTAAGGAAGTAAAGGCAAAAGATGAACTACTTTACAAGATAACTTACAAGAATACTACAGGACAAGTACAAAAGGTTGTAATAAAGGATAAAATACCTGCACATACAACTTTTGTAAAGGGTTCAGCAACAAATAATGGAGTCTTCAAAGACGGAGAAATTACTTGGACAAAAGAAAATGTAGCAAATGGAGAAACAGTAGTTGTAACATTCAAAGTAAAAGTAGATGACAATGTAAATGGAGATAAAATATTAAATAAAGCAAATGTAGCTGATGGAAATAATAATTTCGATACAAATGAAACAACAAATCCAACAGCGACAAAACCTGTTAAGTCTGTATTTAATAGTAAAGATACAAATACAAGTATAGACGGTAAGGAAGTAAAAGCAAAAGATGAATTACTTTACAAAATAACTTACAAGAATACAACTGGTCAAGTTCAAAAAGTTGTAATAAAGGATAAGATTCCAGCTCATACAACTTATGTAGAAAATTCTGCAGATAATGGTGGAACTTTTGCAAATGGAGAAATCACTTGGACAAAAGAAAATGTAGCAGATGGAGAAACAGTAGAAGTTACATTTAAGGTAAAAGTAGATGAAAATGTAAATGGACAAAAGATTCTAAATAAGGCAAATGTAGTAGATGGAAGTAATAATTTTGATACAAATGAAACAACAAATCCAACAGCAACAAAACCGGTTAAGGATGTCTTTAGTCCAAAGGATACAAAAACAAGTATAGATGGTAAAGAAGCAAAAGCAAAAGATGAGCTACTTTACAAGATAACTTATAAGAATACTACAGGAAAAGAACAAAAGGTTGTAATAAAGGATAAAATCCCAGAACATACAACTTATGTAGAAGGATCAGCAACAAATAATGGAGTCTTCAAAGACGGAGAAATCACTTGGACAAAGGAAAATGTAGCAAATGGAGAAACAGTAGTTGTAACATTTAAAGTAAAAGTAGATGATAATGTAAATGGAGATAAGATTGTAAATAAGGCAAATGTAGTAGATGGAAGTAATACATTTGATACAAATGAAACAACAAATCCAACAGCAACAAAACCTGTAAAAGATGTCTTTGATAGTAAAGATGATAAGACAAGTATAGATAGTAATGAAGTAAAAGCAGGCCAAGAACTACTTTACAAGATAACTTACAAGAATACTACAGGAAAGGTACAAAAGGTTGTAATAAAGGATAAGATTCCAGCTCATACAAGTTATGTAGAAAATTCTGCAGATAATGATGGAAC